>CAZYBY010000310.1:0-1857 GCA_964645385.1 uncultured Sphingobacterium sp. | reverse complement strand
GTAATGCGCGATCCTGCAGGTATTCGTCCGGCATTTTATTATGAGGATGAAGAAATTGTAGTCGTAACTTCAGAGCGCCCAGCAATTCAAACAGCTTTCAATATTCCTATTGATGAGATTAAAGAAGTTGAACCAGGACATGCATTAATCATTAAGAAAAATGGACATGTTTCGATGCAACAATTTAAGGAACCTGTGGACAAGAAAGCATGTTCTTTCGAACGTATATATTTCTCTAGGGGAAACGATGCATCGATTTACCGAGAGCGAAAACAATTAGGTAGATTATTAGTAGATAAAATTTTGAAATCGGTTGATTACGATTTCGAGAATACTGTATTTTCATACATACCAAATACTGCTGAGGTAGCGTATTATTGAATGGTGGAAGGTGTTCATAAATACATCAAATCTTATCAGAAAGAAAAAATTCTAAATCATCAACACGAATTGGATAACGATAAATTAGAAAAGCTTCTAAATTTATCTCCTAGAGTTGAAAAGATTACATTGAAAGATGTTAAGTTGAGAACTTTTATTACTCAAGATGCTGATCGTAAAGATATGGTAGCCCATGTGTACGATACTACGTATGGAGTAATAAATAGAGGGGTAGATAACCTAGTAGTTTTAGATGATTCTATTGTAAGAGGAACAACTTTAAAACAAAGCATATTAAGAATTTTGGATCGTTTAGGTCCTAAGAAAATAATTATAGTTTCTTCTGCTCCACAAATTAGATATCCAGATTGCTACGGTATTGATATGTCGAGAATGGGTGAGTTCGTTGCCTTCAATGCAGCTATCGAGTTGTTGAAAGAACAAGGTAAGGAAGATCTAATTCAAGATGTTTATCAACGTTGTAAAGCACAAGTGAATTTGCCTTTAGATAAAATTGAAAACTTTGTAAAAGACATTTACAGACCATTTACTGCTGAACAAATTTCTAAGAAAATTGCTGAAATTGTTCGTCCGGATGATATAGATGCAGAAGTAGAAGTTATCTATCAAAGCTTAGAAGACTTACATTATGCTTGTCCGGGAAGCCTTGGTGATTGGTACTTCTCAGGTGATTTCCCAACACCAGGAGGAATGCGTGTAGTGAATAATGCGTTTATAAATTATATAGAAGGAAATAATAAAAGAGCCTATTAACTAGTAATAAGAATTGAGATATTAGATATTAGAAATAAACTCATCCTGATAGCTATCGGGACTAATATCTCAATTCTTAGTACTAGTTTAATTTCTCAATTCTTATTACTAGAAAAAGAATACTTTTACGATCATTACTATAGCAAACACCATTAGGGCAGTACCTACGATTCGGTTCATCCACATAATAACTTTTGTGCTAAATAGGTGACGAACTTTACTTGCGAAATATGCTTTTGCTAAATCTGTACTTAGCACTGTAATCATTGAGCAGAAGATGAACAATTTGATATTATCTGAGCTGTATTCTGCATTTGTTCCGAGGTAACTTACTAATCCAATCCAGTAGAATAACATACCCGGATTTAATAAATTCATGAATAATCCTTTGAAGAAATATCCCATGTTTTTTAAGCGTGAAGAAACAGCTATTTCTTCTTCTTTTTCTTCAATAACTTTTTTAGTTAGGTAACGATATCCAATAATAATGATGAATAATCCTCCAATTACTGCGATGTATTTTTGATTTTTTTCGGCTAAAGTGATTAAGCTGGCGCCCAAGAATGTTGTGGCAACGAAAAATGTATCAGCCATAAAGACTCCTAGTGCGAATAGGGCTCCAGATAGAAAGCCTTTGGAAATACTAGTTCTAATTAGTGCAAAAAAAGCTGGACCAGTCATGAATGTCATGATAAGACCGGC
>CAZYBY010000309.1:0-4215 GCA_964645385.1 uncultured Sphingobacterium sp. | reverse complement strand
TTTTTCTTCTGTTTCTTCTGGTAATTCATCTTCACCGAGGAATCCGACAATTCCTAAGTGCCTCAAAACTGCTCTGTCATAAGCACGCTTTTGAGCCATGTTTGCAGGGTTGTTCCTACCTCTTGGACCAAGGTTGTTTCTATTCACCTCACCGATCTCAGACGTAAACTTTTTACCATCAGAGGTAACTCTTGCCTGCCAAGTCTGCTGGTAGTTGTTTTCATGTGTCGGTTGAGTCAAGATCTTATAATCTACATCAGTGTAGATTCCGGCTTTATCGGCAAGTTTCTTGACTGCATCATGGGTAAGAATAAAAGCACCTGTCCCGTTCTTCTTCAGTGTCCAGTAATCGTTATCATTAAGGACTGATTGAAGTGTGACTGACTTACCTTTTACTTTAATTTTCTGTTTTAGACCTTCTGGTTTTTTCATATTAAAGCTGAATGTAATTCATTTCACCAGTAAAGTAGCTCGACTTATAGATCTGGACTTTCTTTTTTCCTGTTTTAGTCAGGATATTCTTATCATCTATACCCAACTGATTAAGGAGTTTCTTGCAGCCCATGATTCCGCTACCTACATCTTTATTGATTGTGAGCTTTCTCATGTCTTTCATGTCATCAAGTTTACCTTCTTCAAAATAGATCCAACCGATTGCTTTTTTCTCAGTGTCTGCGTATACTTTTAAGTAGGTTTTATCTAGATCAAACACACGAACAAACTCCGGTGAAAAATAAAGAGTAAAATTCTTATTAAGAGTAACATAGAAACCACTTTCGGATCTATCTTGATTGATTTGTTTTTCTGGAACAAAGTTTAGTTTTGCTTCTTTAGCCATGTTTATTGATTAATTGTTGGTAAGTAGACTCTTTCTGTATTCTTACTTGAGTCAGTAACTATGATATAGAGCCTACCGTCTGTGTGATCGATGAGTAATTCATCTTTGTTTACACCGAGTGTCTCTATTAGTTTTTCTAATGTGCTCATAAAATTATTAGCAATTCTCTAGAAGTGTTTCGTAGAGTTTTGTGATTGATTCACTAACTTGATGACCTTTTTTCTCTGCAAGTTTGATGTCCTTTTGCACCATGTTCGTGAGGTACACGATTTGGTATTGGCTCATTTCTATTGGTTTTTTCTCGTTTCGATCTTTTCTTGAGTTCATATACATTCTATATTATTGTTAATGTCGACCTGTTGTTTACAACCTTTCCATGCATCTATGATTTTTCCATCATTTTTATTTGCATGATTGAGTATGAGAATTCCACAAATAAGAATGATTGTAAGAACTACGATTCGGGTAAAGATTTCTCTATTCTGGTTCATACTCATCATTGTTATTTAGCTGACATTCACAAACTCTTTCTCCAATCGGTGCCATATGTGGTTCACCAGAATCGACTGGTTCCATCACACTTACAACACCCGAACCTCCACAGTACTCACATTCCTCAGAATGCACATCACACATTTCTTTACATTCAAGGCACCGTGCCCATTCACTCGTTGGCATGTAGACTGGAGCATCACAACAGTCAGACAAGTACTTTTTTGAAACAACATCTTGTATTTTATTCATATGTGTTTTAAGGGTAACCCCTTCTAATTTTTAATTTCCGACCCAAGTGGTTTGTAACCACATCACCGAGTTGCCGATGGTTGATCTAATTAGAATTTTACTTCTGAATTTTGATCTCCTGTCATGCAACCCAGTCATCTAACTACAAACTGTAACTTATATCTGTGACCCAAGATATTTGATCCGATTCAGTTACATTTACATAATACAATATCTACAGACTGTGTAAATATAGACTGTTAATAACTAAATATATTATAACATAAATACTAGATTTGTAAACTGTATAGAAACTGAAGAGTTTACACTGTCTATATATTATGTATAATTAGTACAAATCATATAAATACGACAGACATGATAGATCTAAATGTTCTTCAGAAAAGAGTTTTGCTCAACAAGCAAAAGAAAGGGTTTCCAACTCATAAGATTGACCTTGATGTTTCATTCATCAAGAAAGAGCTAGAGGAATTACTAGCTGCTGATACAGATCTTAATCGGGCAGATGAGATCGCAGACTGCATGTTATTCCTATTAGGGATAGCAAGCTACTATAATCTTGACATGGAGTACCATCTTTTGCAAAAAATGTTCAAAATTGAGCAACGGAAAATCACTAAGATTAGTGACACTGAGTTTCTAAAAGAAGAAGGCAAATAGCCTTCTTTTTTACTTTATTTACAGTTTATGTTATAATGTATGTGCAGGAGCCCTATGGCCTTGTAATAATCTGACCCAAGATTGTTTGATATTCTCGTAAAAACCACCTAAGCCTTACGGGTGGTTTTTACTTTTTTCTATAAAGGGTTTATAATTAGATCATCTCATCAAATGATCTTGGGTTAAAAGGATAGTTCATGACTAGATTCTGAGCTTGGTGGGATAAACTGACAGAAACAGTAAGGCTAATTGTTACAGCTATCTGTTGGATGCCAATTTAAATGTAACATAGTAATGTCCCGGCCATGCTTTCACAGCTAGCCAGATATTAGCCACTTCAACCTTTATGTAAATCTCCGGGGTTGAATGCACACGAATAGGCAGAGCTGCCTTCCTTCGATAGTGGAGAGGAAAAAGCTTCCGAGAGAAAACGGAACAAAAGCTTTTAATAAGAGTCTGAAGACAGGCTGTATATCCCAAGCCGTCTTTCACTTATGAAAATTAACAACTTAATGTTAGATTTTTTATGCAATCCTTCAAGGAATTACTTCAGAATTATAAGATAGATGACTCTAAAGTTCTATACCCTAGGCAAGAACTTATTAAAAAGTTTGTAGATCGCTTAAATGCATCAAGAATTGGTAAGTATCCACCATTAAAAGCTGGATTCGTAGCCTCAAGGATGTATAGAGCTGGACTCAAGGACGACATGGATCTTAATTGGTTTTATGGATACTGTGATGATGCGAAGAACTTTAGCAGTTGTTGGTGGTGGTCACTTAAAGCTCAATAATTTTATGGAAGAAATACTAAAAAGATGCAAATGTGGAGTGTATCTCACCGTGAATAAACATCGAGATGTTTATGAAACAGCAAAACAAGCAATTGATGAGATCAATGATTGGGGTAAAACAACAGGAAATTCAGATCATGAGAAAGAAATTGATGATGAACTCTCAGCTAGAATGATTGAAAAAGATTCCATATATGAATTGCAATTTTACCCAGATACACCAATTGGATTTTTTAGGGTTTATGGGACATCTCTTGATGAGGTCGTTGGGAAAGCTAAAAGTTGTTTTACTCATGAAAATCACTAGAGACTTAATTAAATACTACGAAGACAAGATACCGAAACCATGGTTCAAGACCCCTATGGATATTTGGAAGTTCTATGAATCAGAAGGTGCTGTTAGAATCTATTTGTACTTAGGGAAAATACCACAACCATCTGTTCTTGATCCAATTAAGTATGAAGAAATTAGCACTTACTTGAAAGTTATTAACAAAAAAATAGCTGCTAGAGAGTATGCTAAATACAAGGAAGATAAACATCTTAAACAGGTTTATAAACAGTCTCAGCCTTTACAAGAACCTGAAATAACCTTATAATATATACGTATTTTCAGATATGTCCATTACATCTAAAATATCTACAATCCCAGAATCAGTCCAGGAATTCAGGAAAAGCTTCACCAAAAAGCAAGATGATGCTATTTGGCAATACCTCATGGACCATTCTGAGATTCAGAAAAATGGCTACTGGAAGATATATTTTTATATAAGAGATAGAAGTGATTTTTGGCGAAGAGTCTGGGCTCGTTACAACAAAGACTTTGAGAGGTATGATCTCATGGAAAAAGAGAGAGTCCAGATTAGTAAGCAATTGAAATTAGAAAAAAGAGCTTTGAAAACACAATCGGAAGAAATTTCGAGGATTGAAACATCTGGGACATTCAAGGAGAAATTGTTATTATCAATTTATAGATTTACATACAGGAAAATCTTCAAATATAAAGAAATATCTTTCCATGATGAAAGACTAGGAGATGAGGCATAGGGCGACTCAGCCAACTAGCTGGGGAGGATGCAGGTACGCTACATTTTGTTCGACCTTTATGTAGTCCCATCTGATGGCTTATCACCATCGTTTACCTTTCTGTTAGATTTCCCCGGGCAACCCCTTCATCATG
>CAZYBY010000308.1:0-2447 GCA_964645385.1 uncultured Sphingobacterium sp. | reverse complement strand
ACGAAAAAGTTCCTTAGAAGCTTCCTTAATGGATTGTTGTATTTTATCTGCGTCCATATTAATTGTAAATATACAAATATCTATCTAGTATATTCGTTTTGTATAATCGAAGCGATGCATTAGCAGGGCCTTTAATTGGGGCCCCATCTAACAATTGGAACCTAGAGCCGCAACAATGGCATCCAACAGTAGATATTGCTGAATCGATGCTAACATAAGCACAAGTATCGGTAGAGGCATACGAACAAGTTCGCTCGAGGGCCACGTAATCGTCAAAGCCTCTATGGTAAACAATAATACCTCTATTACCTCCTTCAATACTCATTGAACCTCCAATAGTGTTCAATTGTAAATATGCCGGATTATCTAAATTAATTCTGATGTTAACTGGTACATTAGGCACAGTACTTTCCTTATCTTTTGAACAAGATACCATCAACAAAAAACTAGTTAATACAAGCAATAAGTATTTCATTTATATTAGTTCAGAATTAAATTGAGACAACAATCTTACATCATTCTCAAAAAACATTCTAATATCTTTAATCTTGAATTTATTCATCGCTAATCGCTCGATACCTACTCCAAATGCAAATCCTGAATATTCGTTCGGGTCGATACCGCAATTTTGCAACACATTCGGATCAACCATACCGCAACCTAATATCTCTACCCAGCCAGAATGCTTGCAAATATTACATCCTGTGCCACCACAGTTTTTGCATTGAATATCCATTTCTGCAGATGGTTCTGTGAATGGGAAGTATGATGGACGGAAACGAACTTCTGTTCCTACTCCAAATAATTCTTGAACGAAATAGTATAATGTTTGTTTCAAATCTGCAAAGGATACATCTTTATCTACATACAATCCTTCTACTTGATGAAAGATGCAATGTGAACGTGCAGAAATTGCTTCATTACGAAAAACTCTCCCTGGCATAATTGCGCGGAATGGAGGTTTATTATTTTCCATCAATCGGATTTGTACCGATGAAGTATGTGTTCTTAAGGCTAAATCATCTTCTGGTTTTGAAGCATCTTTTCTTACGAAGAAAGTATCTTGCATGTCTCTCGCAGGATGTTCCATCGGGAAATTCAGTGAACTGAAATTATGCCAATCGTCTTCAATTTCTGGTCCGTTCGCAATACTGAATCCCATGCGTTGGAAGATGTCTGAAATTTCTTTCAATACTAATGAAACAGGGTGACGAGAGCCTGTACTGTATGCTTCGCCAGGTAAGGTATAATCAACTTCTTGTGAAGTGCTAACTTCCGATTCTTCTAATTTCTCTTTGAAAGTATTGTATGCATTTTCAGCAATGTTTTTGAATTCATTCATCACCTTCCCGAAAACTTTTTTCTCTTCAGGAGGCATTGCTTTGAACGCTTCAAATAAATCGTTTACAATTCCTTTTCTACTCAAAAATTTCAAACGAAACTGCTCTAATTCTTCAGTATTTTTCGCTACAAAATTTTTAATCTCTTCCGTATGTTTTTCTATTTGTTCTTTCATTCCTATTCAAATTTTATTAACACATTAACATATTATCCCATTAACATATTAAATTATTACATTCAATTCTCTGCCAACTTTTGTAAACGCAGCAATCGCTTTATCTAAATGTTCAATATCGTGGGCAGCCGACATTTGCACACGAATACGTGCTTTGCCTTGTGGTACTACTGGGTAATAAAAACCGATTACATAAATCCCTTCTTCTAACATACGTGCTGCAAAGTCTTGAGAAAGTTTTGCATCGTATAACATTACTGGAACAATTGGGTGAACTCCTGGTTTAATGTCGAATCCAGCAGCTGTCATTTTTTCTCTAAAATATTTTGTATTGCGTTCTAATTTATCGCGTAATTCAGTTGTTTCGCTCAACATATTTAAAACTTCAATAGATGCGCCAACAATAGAAGGAGCAAGGGTATTAGAGAATAAATATGGGCGAGAACGTTGGCGAAGTAAATCGATAATTTCTTTTCTCCCAGATGTAAAACCTCCCGATGCACCTCCTAATGCTTTACCTAATGTGCCGGTAATGATGTCTATTTTACCCATTACATTATGGTGTTCGTGCGTACCACGACCAGTTTTACCCATAAAACCTGAGCAATGACATTCGTCGATCATTACTAAGGCATTATATTTTTCTGATAATGCAACAATTTTATCTAATTGTGCTACGGTACCATCCATAGAAAATGCACCATCGGTAACAATAATACGGTGACGAAGATTTTGTGTTTCGATAAGTTTTGCTTCCAAATCTGCCATATCATCGTGCTTATATCGATAGCGTTGAGCCTTACATAAACGTACTCCATCAATAATAGAAGCGTGATTTAATTCATCAGAAATAATTGCATCTTGCTCGTTAAATAATGGCTCGAAAACTCCACCATTTGCATCGAATGCAGCAGCGTATAAAATAGTATCT
>CAZYBY010000307.1:0-1921 GCA_964645385.1 uncultured Sphingobacterium sp. | reverse complement strand
CCTAAAAGTCTTGAAACAGGAAACTTTTATTTAGGAGTTGATGTTGGTAACTTAAAGCATTATGTACTAGGCTCTGAAAAAGGAATTATCAAAGTAGGCAGATTTACAAACTGGCAAGATTTAGATGATATTATAAACTTTTACAAAATCAAATCAGGAGTTATTGATGCTATGCCAGATAACACAATGAGCAAGTATTATGTTGAGACATACCAACAGATGAAAATGAGTTACTTTCAAGAAAATGCCAATAATCCTCAAACAATTGTGTGGTGGGGAGAGAAAGACAAAAGAGGGATTGTTTACTCTCATAGAGATCGTGTGATTGATCGTATGATAGCCGATATGGTGGAAGCAAAGTTTTTGGTAGGAATTCCCTCAGATAGGGATTTACTCCTCTATATCAAGCATTTTGAGACTCTCAGAAGGGTTAAAGAAACTACTTCAAAGGGTATTGAAAGATATATATGGGACTCAACAACCGGAGAAGACCACTTTGTTTTTGCAACATTATACTACTGGCTAGCACTACAAGGACAAGGAACAGGACAATTCTTTGGAGAACCAAAAGAGTCAGATAGAAAGCCAGTTATAGCTGATAATGTTTATGATGTTACAAGATCATTCATAGAAAATAACTATGGAATTGACCAATAAAGAAATAACTGTATATCTTGATGACCAGCAAGCGAAAATGTTTGTGTTATTTCAAGAGCAGTATGAAAATATAGCCTTGATGCTTAAAAGTAAGGTATTTGAGCAAAAAGGAGCGACTATAACACTTAATTTTGATACTCTAGGGAAGATAAAAAACATCAAAAGATCTGATGTTTTATATGATGAAAACACTGATTTTGTGAATGAAAATCCAAAAAGTGCATAACTCGCTTTACTTATTTCTTAAAATCAGGTATACTTAAATTACTTAAACTCACAAAAACGAGAAAGTATTCCCATTTGGGAGTGCTTTCTTTTTGTTTATATGCCAAAAATTGATATAGAAAACTTAACAGACGAGCAAAAGGTAGAACTTATCAAGAACAGATGGGATTCTTCAGATACCATTTGGGATATTATTGACAGAGTTTATAAGAGGAATACTAAAATCTACTCAAATAAGGCCGATTGGTTAGATAATATCGTCTATAAACGAAAGCCTTGGACTGTTCAAGCGAATCGTATTTTTACAAATATGGAAGCTGTTATTAACTCCTTAATTGCTAACCCAGCAGGAATCAATGTTCTTCCAGGACGAGATGGAGTAGAAGCTCAGAATCTAGCTAGCACTCTTGAAAGTTACTTTAAAAAGAAGTTTGAGGACATTAACTTCAAAGAAATAACCCGTATGGATCTTAGGAATCTTTACTTCTCAAGATTACTAGTTATTAAGCCTTACTGGGATTCAGAAATAAATGACTTTTGCTTTAGGGCTGTAGATTCTAGGAAAGTAAGATTTGGCAAGAATGCAAGAAATGAATCAGAGTCAGAGTTTGCCATTGAAGAAATTGAAGACAATCTTTGTTCAATTATTGATCGTTTCCCAAAGAAGAAAGCTGAGCTGATGAAAAAGTTTGGAATGAAAGATGATGATGAACTTTATATCAAAAATCCAGAAACTAAATACAAGGAAGCTTGGATTGGAGATTATGTTATTTTTGCAATGGAGAATATAATTTTAGACACCATCAAGAATCCATACTGGGATTGGGATGGAATTTTAGTTACTGAAGATGAACGAAATCAAATAGACCAAGCAGAACCAGGAAAGACAAAGGAAGTGTTGAGCTCAATCAAGCTTGAACAACTTAATCGTCAACCAACAGAAGAAGGAGTTTATGAAGATGGACAGAATTACGAAGCATATTACTTTAATGCTCCTCGTAAACCTTATGTCTTTGCTACTATTTTCAATAATGAAAAC
>CAZYBY010000306.1:0-5662 GCA_964645385.1 uncultured Sphingobacterium sp. | reverse complement strand
GACTGCGGGATTTAAATGTTATAGAAGAATTGTTTTAGAAACAATAAATCTGAATAAAATAACATTCGTGGGTTATGCCTTTCAAATTGAAATGAAATTCACAACTTGGAAGTTCGGATTTAACATTATCGAAGTTCCAATTATATTCACCGACAGAAGTGAGGGCACTAGTAAAATGTCTAAAGGTATTGTTAGAGAAGCCATTTTGGGTGTTTTACAAATGAAATTCAATAGTTTTTTCAAAAAATATAAAAGATAATAATGAATCCTATCCTCGATCCGAATGCTGATAATTTAGACAATTCTGAAAAGGATATAGAGAAAGTATTACGTCCTTCTGCATTCGATGATTTTACTGGTCAACATAAAATAGTAGAGAATCTTAAGATTTTTGTTGAAGCAGCAAAACGTAGAAAAGAAGCACTTGACCATGTACTTTTACACGGTCCTCCTGGTTTAGGAAAAACAACATTATCCTACATCATTGCTAATGAACTTGGGGTAAATATTAAAGTAACTTCTGGTCCTGTACTAGACAAACCTGGAGATTTAGCGGGCTTACTTACCAATCTAGAAGATGGAGACATCTTATTTATCGACGAAATTCATCGTTTAAGCCCTGTAGTGGAAGAATACCTGTATTCTGCTATGGAAGACTATAAAATTGATATTATGCTTGATGCGGGTCCAAATGCACGCTCTGTACAAATCAGTTTAAATCCTTTTACTTTAATAGGTGCTACAACACGTTCTGGTTTACTTACATCACCTTTGCGTGCTCGTTTCGGTATTAATGCTCGTTTAGAATATTATGATTCAAAATTGCTGACAGATATCGTAATGCGATCTTCAGAAATTTTAAAAACTCCAACTACAGAACAAGGTGCATTCGAAATCGCGAGAAGAAGTCGTGGTACCCCTCGTATTGCAAATGCTTTACTTCGTAGAACGAGAGACTTTGCTCAGATAAAAGGAACTGGTGAAATTGATACTGATATTGCCAACTATTCATTGAATGCATTAAATGTTGATGAACATGGTTTGGATGAAATGGATAATAAAATATTATTGACTATAATCGAGAAATTCAAAGGCGGGCCAGTTGGTTTGAAAACCATAGCTACTGCTGTTGGCGAAGATGAAGGAACTATCGAAGAAGTATACGAGCCATTTCTTATTCAAGAAGGATTTATGATGCGTACTCCAAGAGGCCGAGAAGCAACAGAGCTTGCATATAAACATCTACGTTCAAAAATCGGAGACATCAAAAAAAATAACACTCTATTCTAATATTGAATAATAGTTCGGTATATGAATCCATCAGAGATTTCTTCATTCATAAAAAAGGAGGCTGAGAAATTAGGGTTCTTATCTTGTGGTATTGCCAAGGCTAGATATCTAGAGGAAGAAGCACCACGCTTGGAAGCTTGGTTGAAAAACAATCATCAAGCATCGATGACGTATATGGAAAATCATTTCGACAAAAGATTAGATCCAAGAAAACTTGTGGATGGAGCAAAATCTATCATCAGTTTAAGTTTAAATTATTTTCCAAAAGAAATTCAATCGCATCAAGATTATCTTATCTCAAAATATGCGTATGGAGAAGACTATCATTTTGTCATCAAGCGAAAGTTGAAATTATTGATGGAGACTATTCGCGAAAAACTTGGTGATGTACAAGGAAGAGCATTTGTAGATTCTGCGCCTGTTATGGATAAGGTATGGGCAAAGGAAGCAGGATTAGGATGGATTGGTAAACACTCGAATTTATTGAGCAAAAAACTAGGATCATTTTTTTTCTTAGCAGAGCTTATTATTGACATAGAATGTCAATACGATACGCCGATAAACACAGATCATTGTGGTACTTGCACAAAGTGTATCGATGCTTGTCCTACTCAAGCTATTATAGAACCTTATGTTGTAGATGCAAATAAGTGCATCTCCTATTTAACTATAGAACTTAAAGATGAGTTCCCTGCAGAAATGAAAAACACATACGAAAATTGGATTTTCGGATGTGATGTTTGTCAAGATGTTTGTCCAAGGAATAGGTTCTCATTACCAACAAATATTGATGAATTTACCCCAGCTGGAGAATGGTTTTATTACACAAAAAAAGATTGGGAGGATTTAAAGCAAGAAAGCTTTGAGATTCTATTTAAACAATCTCCTATTAAAAGAACTAAATACGAGGGTTTAATGAGGAGTATTAAAGTAGTGAATAATGAGTAGTGAGAATCGGGTATCGAAGAAGGAATTAAATTTTCCTTTTTCTCGAAACCCGATTCTCGATACCCAACTCTATTTTGTTATAACAATTTTATCAGTATAACTATCCTCTTTGTATGTTACTCTAGAGTAGTATATACCTGGAGTTAAATCATTAACATCAATTGATAAGTGGTTTACACCTTGTGATAATTGATCGTAAACTTCTGCTTTTAAAACATGACCAAGTACATCGACTAATTCAATCTTCATTACTGAATTATCTAGCACATTAACATCATAATTTAATAAAGTACTTGTTGGATTTGGCCAAGGCTTAGTTAACATCAAATCTTTAGTATCTACATTGACAGATTGCATACAACCAGCAAAGTTTTTGATATACATCATTAATGTATCATTTTGTTGATTAACATCATCCTGTAAATCTGTAATGTAAACATAGATAAATCTGTCATAATCAGCATCGCAATCAATTTTATCTTGAAATGTGAATGCACTTGATTGTAATGGCATTATACTGTCACTTCCAAAAGGTTCAGTACGAATAGGTTCAACCTTTGTTCCACCTGTAATTCTGTAATTCACATTAAAGTTTTTCATCGGTATAGTTCCAGAATTTCTAACTAAAACCGTTACAGGCGTTAATTGATTTACAGAACTATTCGCAGGACTAACAAACGAACTGATTTCTCCATCTACAATACTAGAAATCGAAGATTTAAAGTTTACTTCTTTTGAATTGTTTGTTAAGTCAATGTCATCTGGCAAATAAGCTTCAACTCTTAAATTGTATACCCCAGTTGCAGAAGGTTCTATTTGAGTCGCAAATTCATAAGTTAATAAATCCGCTGGTAATAATGGTTTATATGGTTCTTCAACAGGTATTACTTCATTTGCCTGCTCAATATTATCTACATAAAATTTAACGTTCAATCCCGAAATCTTACTCAATCCTTTATTTCTAACAGTAATAGTAACAGGAACTTTAGCAGGATAAACTTCTGGTGAAGGAAGAGGACTATCAATAGAAACAACTTCTATATCACCTTTTACTAAAAACTCATCGGCACCAATATCAGGGAACTCAGGATTTCTCACTTCACCATCAATGTCTTTAGTTACTTCACTTAAAACATATGCACCACCATCTAAGAATGTATTGGTAAGATGAAGATTTGTTTTAGTGAAATAATCTGGATCTATGGATACTGTTTTTTCATCTGTTAATGTCGCATCTCTATACTCTTCTAATGATGCATAATCATTACCTGCAGATCTTGCGAAAATAACACCTTTAGTATAGAAATTATTATTATCAGATGTGTCAATACTTAATGGTGTAGTTAATGTAAAGCAGAATCCTACACTTGCGTTCGCAAATGAATTATTTAATAAGCGTACACCTCTTGAATCATTATCAACTTTCATAACAGCTCCGAAAACTGAATTTCCGTCATAGTTAATTGAGTTGTAATAAATTTTCATTGGGAATACCTTTGTTAAACTAATTCCAGCTCCATCAGCACCTTGTCTAAAATTACCACCAATCATATTGTTTGCAAACAATACTCCATTGATACCAATCATATCATTAAATGTAGCACCTGTAGTAGAAGCATTGTAAATTATGTTATTCATAATTTTAGTATCCGCTCTATTGATTGCCATACCTAAACCTGTACTTGTAGGCTGATCTTTACGCATAATGATTTTATTGCCTGAAATGCTTGAAACATCGGCATTTGCAGTACTAATACCAAATGACGCTGCACTATCAATAACGTTATTGTCAATTATTAAACCTTCGTCACGGTTATATTGATTAGCTCCTTTAATGGCAATACCAACGTTACCTCCAGAAATATAGTTGTTTAAAATTGAAATGTTATTTCCACCTTTTCCACCTAAAGCAACACTTGCAGAATCGGAAGTTGTGATTGCATAAATGTTTGGCGAACTACTTGTACCACTCATCAAAATTCTACAGTTGGCAAATGTTATGTTTTTTGCATCTGATGTAATTTGAATAGCTGCAGATCCAATTACTGAGTTGCTTAAGTTTTTAACAGTAAGCTTACTAAAAATGATATTTCTAGATCTATTCAAACGAATTACGTTTCTAGTGGTATTCGAAGAAACTCCAGTACTATTAATAATAACACTACTAGAATCGTTGTTTTCAGATTTAAATGTAATCGTATTTGTTTCTGAAGTATTTTTAGGATTATTAATGGTAAATCTTTCGTTGTATGTACCTGGCCTTACATTAAATACCACTGGTCCTGTGATTCCGCAACTAATTGCATTTACAGCAGATGTAAAGTCAGGATAACTTGGGCTAGTTCCACCAATCGTATACGTTCCTGCTTTTAGACCTGTACAGATAATGTTTGTAGCAGTATCATTTTTAGTTTCAGGATCACCAACTACTCTATCGCTAGGTAATACTCTTACATAAAATTGATAAGTATTATTAGGAGTAGCATTAAATGGAGTACTGAATGTAAATATTTCAGATGAATATGGATTTGCAAGTGAACTATTAGTTCCTAAAACAAATGATTCTCCAGCAGCCGGTACCCATGTTGTTCCATTTGAAGAGTATTGTAATTTAATGTTTGTACCATTTAGCGAGGTGCTTCCAAGATTCATTAATTTTACTTTTATGGTATTTGGGTCAGTACTAAAAACTAGAGGTGAAATTTCTCTTACTGTTAAATCTTTTGCATTTACAATAAACTCGTCAGCACCAATATCTGGTCCAAGTGGGTTTCTCGCTTGACCATCTATATCAGTAGTAATTTCTTCGAAATATAAACCTTTACCTTCTAATGCAAGGTTTGTTGTATGAAGATCTGTATTAGAAACAAAATTCGGGTTAATTTCTAAACTATTTGATTCGAAACCACCCATTGCTGCTTTAAGAGTTGCTAAATCAGCCCTGTCAGCATTCCAATATGCATATAAATTTGTACCCGGATTTCCATCAGTGTAGTAAATATTATTATTAGAATTTCTAATAGAAGTTGGGTTACTTACATAAAATGCATATCCATTTCCAGAGTTGTAAAAAATATTATTGTATAAACTCACGTTTGAACCTGCAGCTAAGAAAAATGCTGCAGAGTTATTTGGCGTTAGTGTAGAACTCTTATCGTAATAAACTGAATTATGGAATAAATTAACTTTGTTTACCTCGTTGAAATAAATCCCAGTTCCATTTCCAGTAGTTTTAAATCCACCACCAATCATATTGTTGGCCATGGTAATAAAAGTTATACCCTCTACAGTGGTTAAATTAATTCCTCTATATCCTACCCCTAATATTTTATTTCCACTAATATTTGAATTATATTTTGAGAAAGTAATTCTCAATCCTTCACTATTTGCATTTGATGCATATTTCATATTAATGGTGTTATTC
>CAZYBY010000305.1:0-1921 GCA_964645385.1 uncultured Sphingobacterium sp. | reverse complement strand
TACATTTTGATTTTCAATAGAATTTATGTTGATGTTTAACACATCCGAAACTGGATTAGGATAAAATTTTAAAATCTCAACTGATTCGCCATTTTCTAAACCTAAGATTTTCACGCTACCTCCAAGCAATTGAACTGTTTTGCAAACTGTATCTGTACATTGAAATGCAGTATCAACAACAGTTGCACAAATTGTATAAGTACCTGGATTTGTATAATGATGTGAAAGCACATTTCCTACGCCTGATGTTCCATCTCCAAAACTCCAATTTAAAATTGTTGGCCAAACAGGGCCTTGAGAACTAAATAATACTGTAGATCCTCCAACTAAACTTGAATCTGGCAAAACCAACATTTTGAAATCCGCATTACAAGGTGTGAACAATACTGTTCCAGCTTGAACTAAACTACAGAAAGTGCTATTGCAAGCATTCGCAGAATCTATAATTGTTAAACAAACATTATAAATTCCATCTGTAATATATGTATGTTGTGGGTTGATTCCTGTTCCTGTAGAATTATCTCCGAAATCCCAAACAAGATAAGCTGTTGGGCTAATGGTTGATGTGCAAATAAAATTTATTCCAAACAAAGTACTGTCTTGTAATGCCAAGAAATTAGCGAAACAAGTAGTACCATTTATAGCAACAAATATTGAATCACAATAAGTACTGGTACAATTTGTCAAAGTGTTCGTAGTGGTTAAACATACCGTGTACGTTCCTGGTTGTGGATATATATGAGATGGGTTACTCCCTGTACCTGCAGTTCCATCTCCGAAAGTCCAGTTGTAATATGAATTTGGTCCATAATTCGTACCTACATTAAAGTCGATTAATAAATTATTAGACGAAATAGGATTGTTTGAATATGTAAATGAGTTCAAGCAATTCGGTGCTGGGCAAGTGAAATTTGCTGTAAATGATTGTTGTGTCGGGCTAAAATAAAAAAACTGTGTTTGAATTGAATTAGAACAATCATTTGTAGAAACCATTACGTATCCAGAAGTTACACTAGTTGGTAAAGATTTAGAAGTAGTATAAAAACCATTTACATCCGTTAAAGCCGAATCGGTAATTGTAAGTGGGTTCAATGAATCAAAACTGCTATATACTAACTTTATCACTTGAAAAGATCTAGGACTGCCAGCGTTTGTAAATTGTCCGGATACAGAAATAGTATTTTGAGCAAATACTGAAGAACTCAGCATTAGTAAAACTATAATAATTGCCTTTTTCATTTTGTTTAGTTTATAATATTCTGTTTATCAAATATTATGCCTAACAAAAAAGGCTGAACAAATGTTCAGCCTTTTAAGGTATTTTTTATGAAGCTGGATTTTCATCCTCTTCTTTTTTCTTGCGTTTTGGCTTTTCTGGTTTAGCTATTTTAACGGTTATTTCGTTGGAATCCTTGTTAAAATCGACTTCTAGCGTGTCACCTTCTTGTAATTCACCTTTTAGAATTTCCTCCGCAATTGGATCTTCTAAATATTTCTGAATCGCTCTATTTAATGGACGAGCTCCGAAATTAGCATCAAAGCCTTTATCTGCAATGTAGTCCTTAGCAGCATCTGTTAATCTAACTTGATATCCCATTGTTGATAGACGTCCGAATAATTCTTTTAATTCTATGTCTATAATTTGGAAGATATCCTCGCGCTTCAATGAGTTGAATACAATTACATCGTCTATACGATTTAAGAATTCAGGAGCAAAGGCACGTTTTAAAGCAGTTTCTATCACACCTCTAGCATTCACTTCCGCTTGTTCCACTTTAGCACTAGTTGTAAAACCAACTCCTTGACCGAATTCTTTTAACTGACGAGAACCAATGTTAGAAGTCATGATGATAATTGTATTTCTAAAATCAACTTTTCTGCCTAAGCTATCCGTTAAAATACCATCATCTAAAACTTGTAA
>CAZYBY010000304.1:0-14395 GCA_964645385.1 uncultured Sphingobacterium sp. | reverse complement strand
TTAATATTTATTTGATGTTTAAACGAATTGCATTTTACACTTTACTTATTACATTGTACATCGTACAAACATCTTGTAATAACAACTCAGGTTCAATTACGGAAAGTACTGATACGCTAGGCTATACTATGAAAGAAGTTTTTGCTGGTGATACTTTAAAAACGTATTCTAAAATTACATACCCTTATTTTTTAGATGAAGATGAAAACACAGGCATAAACACATTCCTTTTATATCATTTTACGAAAGAAAATAAATTATCAAGTTTTAAAGAATTAGCAGATTACTTTGTAAAACAGCAAGATTCCGTAGAAGTTGATTCATTTGAAAGTACTAGAAATTGGTCTCAAGAAATTTCCATTAAAGTTGAATATCAAAATTACCCAATTATTTCTTTATCTAATACCTGGTATGAATTTACTGGTGGTGCACATGGAAACTATGGGGTAAGTTACATCAATTATAATTGCAAAACACACGATATTATTGAGCTTAGCGACCTTTTCAATCAAGATCAAATGAATGAGCTCACAAAAATTGGAGAACAAATTTTCAGAAAAAATGAAGGTCTAGTAGATACTGATACTTATGAAAATTATTTCTTCGAAAACGGAATATTTGTCCTTCCAAATAATTTTTCTATTCAAAAAAATGGACTATTATTCCAATATGGTATTTATGAAATTAAGCCTTACGTTGATGGAACAACGGATTTGTTTGTGCCGTATGAGTTAATTCCAGAATTGAAATTAACGATTAGCAATTAATAATTAACGATTAACAATTAAAAAAGTTACGAGTTACCAGTTACGAGATCATGAATATATTCAAATTCGGAGGGGCTTCTGTAAAAGATGCTGAAGCAGTAAAAAATGTATGTAACATCTTAAAGTCTTACCAAACAGATAAGACTCTTGTTGTTATTTCAGCGATGGCAAAAACTACCAATGCTCTTGAAGAAGTTTGGAAAGCCTATATAAATCAAGACGATTCGTTAAAAGCAAAAGTTAAAGTAGTTGAAGATTTTCATTACCAAATGATTGAAGAATTATTTGAAGGTAAAAATCAAGCAATTATTGATGATATTAATAATGTTTTTGTTGAATTAGAATGGATTATTGAAGAAGAACCCTTAGATGAAAAATCTTATTTATATGATCAAATA
Source organism: uncultured Sphingobacterium sp. (assembly GCA_964645385.1). Lineage (GTDB taxonomy): Bacteria > Bacteroidota > Bacteroidia > Sphingobacteriales > Sphingobacteriaceae > CAJBVG01. The sequence continues at coordinate 13,230 of CAZYBY010000304.1, read as the reverse complement.
GTTTCTTTAGGTGAATTGCTTTCTACTAAAATAGTCGAAGCATATTTGCGCGTTTCGGGCATAAATAGTTTATGGTTAGATGCTAGAGCTTATATTAAAACAGACAATCATTATCGTGAAGGTAAAGTAGATTGGGTAAAAACGAAAGAAGCTATTCTCTCTGAAATTCCAATGTTACTTGAGAAAAAGTTAATAATTACTCAAGGCTTTATTGGATGTACATCTGAAAACTTCACGACTACATTAGGTAGAGAAGGTTCCGATTATAGTGCAGCTATTTTTGCAAATTGTTTAGATGCTGAAAGTGTTACCATTTGGAAAGATGTTCCAGGAGTACTTACTGCAGATCCTAAACTTTTTCCAAATGCTAGTAAACTAGATGATATCCCCTATGCTGAGGCAATCGAAATGACTTATTACGGGGCGAGCGTAATTCATCCTAAAACAATTAAACCTCTTCAGAATAAGAAAATCCCTTTATACGTTAAAGCATTTCTTCAGCCTGAAAACCCTGGCACTTGTGTAGGTAAAAAAGAAAATGTTGTATTCTCTGAACCGATCATTATTGTTAAGAAAAACCAAAAACTTCTGAGCATTTCAACATTGGATTTCTCATTTATTGCTGAAGAAAATTTAAGTGAAATTATTGGTTTGATCAGTAAACATTCTATTAAAATCAATACTATGCAGAATTCAGCAATGACATTCTCTTGTTGTGTTGATGATAATGATCAAGTAGAGGATATGATTAAAGATATTTCTTCAAAATATAAAGTCTTTTATAACTCTCCTCTTGAATTATATACAATTCGTCATTATAATAATGATGTTATTAATGAGCTTACTAAAGGAAAGGAATTGATTCTTGAACAACGAAGTAGAAGCACTATCCAACTAGTATTACGCTAAATAAAAAAGGAAATACTTGTCGAAGGTATTTCCTTTTATAAAACTGAATTGTTCACCTAATGAATTCAGATAAAAAAATTGTTCAATGTGAAGATACAAAATTCTGGATTATTTTCCTAATTGCATCGTAAACATCTGATTATTAATCGAATCTGTAGATATCTTTAACTTGATCTGGACTATCATACGAGCTTTTTAGGTCGTGAATAATTCCATCAGCAATATCATATATCCAACCATGCACTGTAATTTCTTGTTTGTTTTTCCAAGCTTGTTGAATCACACTTGTTTGGCAAGTATTTAAAACTTGCTCTTGAACATTAAGCTCACACATTCTACGGAACTTAACTTTCTCGTCGTTTATTTTACTTAGTTCATGTTCGTGGTGACTGTAAACCAATTTAATTTGACGAAGCCAGTTATCAAGTAAACCGTAAGAATTTTGTTCCATAGCAGCTTTCACACCACCACAGCCATAATGTCCAACAATAATGATATGTTCAACCTTAAGAATTTCTACAGCGTATTGAAGAACAGATAATATGTTCATATCGGTTTGTACCACAACATTAGCTATATTACGATGTACAAACATTTCACCAGGTTCTAGTCCTACAATTTCGTTAGCAGGAACACGACTATCTGAACAACCAATCCATAAATATTTTGGGGATTGAATATCAACTAAGTGAGTAAAATAATCATCACGGATACTTAGTTTTTCTTTTACCCATTTCTCATTGTTTTCAATGAGTTTTGAGAGATTGGTATGTTTACCCATAAATTAGAATTCTCTATTTACGTCGAAGTTTTCTAAATAATCTGCAACTCTACGAACAAATTGTCCACCCAAAGAACCATCTACAACACGATGGTCGTATGAGTGAGATAAGAACATTTTATGACGAATCGCGATCATATCTCCTTCTGGTGTTTCAATTACAGAAGGCATCTTACGAATAGCACCAACAGCCATAATTGCAACTTGAGGTTGGTTGATAATAGGCGTTCCCATTACGTTTCCGAAAGAACCTACGTTTGTTAAAGTATAAGTCCCACCAGAAATTTCATCTGGAGTTAATTTATTCGCACGAGCACGATTAGCTAAATCATTTACAGTTCTAGTTAAACCAACAAGATTCATTTGGTCTGCATTTTTTATTACAGGTACAATTAAATTACCTGATGGTAAAGCTGCAGCCATACCAATGTTGATATTCTTACGCTTGATGATTTGAGTTCCGTTCAATGAAATATTAATCATTGGGAAATCTTTAATAGCTTTTACTAAAGCTTCGATAAATATAGGTGTGAAAGTGATTTTCTCACCTTCGCGTTTTTCAAATTCTTTTTTCACTTTATCTCTCCAACGCACAATATTAGTTACATCTGCTTCAACAAATGAAGTAACGTGAGGAGAAACATGCTTACTCATTACCATATGATCAGCAATAAGCTTACGCATACGATCCATTTCGATAATTTCGTCGCCATTATTCGCCGTAACTACAGGAGCTTGAATTGTAGTAGTATTAGCTGCCGCAGGTGCAGATTTAGGGGCTGCCGCTGCAGGTTCTGAAACCACTGTAGGTGCAGGAGCTGAAGTAGCTGTAACTTTACCTGATTTTTTATTGGCTACAAAATCTAAAATATCTTGTTTAGTAACACGACCTTCAGAGCCTGAACCCGCGATACTATCTAATTCTGCTTGAGATATACCTTCGCTACTAGCTATACTTTTTACTAATGGTGAATAAAAACGATCGCCAGAAGATTGAACTGAAGTTGCAGCTACAGTAGCTGAAGCTTTTTCTTCAACTTCCTTAATTCCAGGAGCTGCAGTAGGTGCAGAACTAGCTGATGCTGCAGGTGCAGATACACTAGCTGAGCCAGCTTCTGTTTCGATGATTGCGATTACGGCACCAACCTTTACAACATCGCCTTCATTAAATAATGTTTTAACTAAAGTTCCAGATACTGGTGAAGGTACTTCAGAATCTACTTTATCTGTAGCAATTTCTAATACTGATTCATCTGTATCAATACTGTCGCCAGCATTTTTTACCCATTTAATGATTGTTGCTTCTGCAACACTTTCTCCCATTTTTGGGAGCACCAATTCGTACTGAGCCATAGTGTAAAACTTATAATATAAAGCGCAAAAATAAGCTAATTTGTTAAATCCTCAATTTTATTCTTCTTTAATAACTCTAAAGAGCATGTAAAGTGCCTGAATAGCTGTTCGTTCAATATTTTGTAATCTTAAATTTCCAAATACAAATTTCTTACTTACTACCCTATTTCTAGTAGCTACTGCTATCCAAACCGTACCAACAGGTTTATCTTCTGTGCCTCCACTTGGTCCAGCAATACCTGAGCAAGCAATTGAATAGTCTGTATTAAAATGATTGATAGCTCCTTTAGCCATTTCTTCAACTGTTTCCTGGCTAACTGCCCCGTATGTATCGAGTGTATTCTGTTGAACACCTAGCATACTTTTCTTTAAATCATAGGAATAAGATATTGCTCCCCCTTCATATGCTTTAGATGATCCAGGAATGCTAGTAAACAAATGCCCGATATATCCTCCAGTGCAGCTTTCTGCTGTAGAAACTGTTTTATTATTATTAATTAATAATTTTAATATAGCTTCCTCAAAACTGATGTCTTCTAAAGCAACTACATGTTTTCTTGCTCGCTCGGCAATTCTATTTTTAAATTCTAAGATTTCATTCGAATCGTATTCCTTATCATAACTAGCTGTTAATCTCAATCTAACCTGTCCAAGTTTCGGTAAATACGCTAATTTAATATGAGCTGGTATTCATTTTCTATGTCTTCAATTTCAGAAGCTAAAAATGATTCACCAATTCCAACTGTTAAAATATTTTCATGAATAACGGTATTGCCGATAAAGTTTTGTTTAAGATAGGGCAAAACTGATGCTTCCATTATAGCTTTCATTTCGAACGGTACCCCTGGCATAGAAAAGAAATGTTTTCCATTATCAATGAAATGCATTGCAGGTGCTGTTCCTTGTGGGTTTTGAATAACTATACAATTTGATGGTAGCTCTGCTTGTTTTCTGTTTACTTCTGTTACAGGTCGATTGAATCGAGCAAAAATACGTTCAACATTGGCTAATGCCTCTTCATTTAAAACCAACTCTGAGTTGAAATATTCTGCAAGTGTATGTTTAGTAATATCATCTTTCGTGGGGCCTAAACCGCCTGTAATTAGAATGATGTCAGCTCTTTTTCTTGCTTCATCTAAAGCATCTAAAATATGTTGCTTATCATCCGATACAGAAGAAATTTGTTTTACTTTAATGCCAATTTCATTCAATTGCTGAGCCATCCAAGCCGAATTGGTGTCTACAATTTGGCCGATTAATATTTCGTCGCCTATGGTAATGATTTCGCAAAGCATGTTGTTTAGTATTATAGTAGCTAGTAACTAGTAGCTAGTTTATGTTAGATATTAGATATTAGATATTAGATATTAGATGTTAGATTTGAGATATTCAAACTATTAAGTCAAGTAGTCAAGCAGTCTATTAGTCAAGTAGTCAAGTAGTCTATCTTTTCCCAAATACTTTCTTCAAAATATCCGTTACTCTTGCAGCTGGATCTTGACGAATTTTCAATTCTTCAGCAGCTACAAGAATAAATAATCCATCGATAGCTTTTTGTGTAGTATATCCTGCTAAATCTGGATTCATTTTAGTAACCATCGGAACCTTATTATAGTTTGAAATAATAGTTTCCCAATATTTAGTAGCATTCACCTTACTTAAAGATTTCTCGATAATTGGTTTGAATTTTTTTACTAATTCTGCTTGTGTATTTGTTTTTAAATAATTTGTAGCAGCATTATTTGGCCCATTCAAAATTGTTAATCCATCGTTAATAGTCATTACTTTAATAGCGTTAATGAATATTGGTGCTGCTTCTTTTGCTGCATCTTCGGCAGCTCTATTTACCGTTAATGTAAAATCGTTAACTAATTTAGTCTGACCTAAACTAATTAGAGTTTCTTGAATCTTCTTTGCTTCGGGTGGAAATGGGATAAACAACGCAGGATTCTTATAATATGCATCTACTTTTGATGCTAAATTTCCTGCATTATTACTACCAACATTCAAAGCTTCTTTTAAACCAGCAATAATATCAGCATTTGTTAATGCTGTACTTCCTGAAGCACCGTTAAGTATTTCAGTTCCTTGTTTCTTCAATTTATTGAAATCAATTTGTGAAGTACAAGATGTTGAAATCATCACAAAAAGCACTAAAACATATACTGTTAATCTTTTCATATTTAATATTTTAGATTGCCAATTTTCAATAATAACATTAACCATTAACATATTAACAAATTAACCTAGTCTCTTTCATAAAACTCTCTCCTTCTACTCAATTTCAAATCTTGTAGAATTGATGCTCTAACTTTTAAATCCACGCTATAACGTTGATAAGTTCCGAAAGGTATCCAATTAATTGCTAAGTCCCAACAATGTAAATCTCTGTATATATTTAATGCAGTTGGTGTAATTTTCTTATTCGTAAAATCGTAACCACTGGTAAAACCAATTTTCCATTTCTGAGTGATACTGATATCACCATTAAAGTTAACAGATTGTTGAGTTGTAGAAGTTTTCAATGGACGAGAATAAGATAAAATATAGTTAATTGCTAAGTTCCATGGAATAGACCAATCCACATAATACTGAGGAAATCTATTCACCATATCTAACTCCGCATAGTCGTATTTGTTTTTGGAAACTGGCTTTGCGTCAGCAGCTTTTTTAGCTTTAAATGCATCCGGATTTAAACTCGTACCAATTGAAATACTCGCTGATTTTAATCGAACTAATCTTTGATCTGAATTAATTTGAAATTCCTTAATTCGTTTAGTATTTCCAGCTGAATCGGTAATCAAGGTATATGGATCGAAAACAGCACTTACATCAATGTTTACTTTTTCAAATAGTACAGTTCTAGCCGATGCAAAAATATCGGAAAACTTCATAGAATCTGCAGCCAAATTATAACTTCCAGAAATTCTGAAACTATCGAATATTCTTATTTTCTTAATTACAGAACCTGTATCCGTTTCTTTTTTCACTTTCATTTCTATGTTATTATCCAAGGTGTAGGATAATAAGCTTGATTTGCCACCTCCTGGAGAGCCGAATAATGAATTGTTGTTTTCGAAGATTGAATATAGGCTTGATTTTCCTGTTGTATCTGATTGTACATTCTCATAATAACCATAATTACTTTTAGAAAAATCTGGTCGGTATGAATAACTTATTGATGGGGTTACAACATGACGTATTGCAACGATTCCAGCTTTATTTATAGGATACATACCATAAATACGAGTCGACATGCTGATGCCACCATTATATTCTGCAGAACGTTTAAATCCTTGTAATGTATCTGTTATTACACTAGTACCGTTCCAAGATTTTTGGATAGAACTGAAGTACCATCGTTCGGTATAGTTTACGAATGGACTAGCTGTTAAATATTTGAAAATATTAAAGGATGTAGAAATTGGAATACTGTGTCGAACACCATTTTGAAAATCTTTTAACGACTCTTTTTTGAATAATAAAGAATCGTAAGTATTTATTCTGTTTAGTGCATCGGCGGTATAACTAACACCAATTCTATGATACCATTTCTGTTCTCCAACTCTGTTTTTTGGATCAAATGGGAATACCCTCGACATGTTAAAACTAACACTAGGCAAACCTAATGAAACCGTACCATTCGTAAGGTTTTGAGCATGTGTCATCGATCCATTTAAGGAGAATGGGGTTCCCTCCCACGATTTTGAAAAACTAACAGAAGAGTTCAAATTATTCTGAGTGATGCTCTGAATATTTGAAGTGATATTATTTCTGTAATTATTTCTAGTTGCTATGTTTACAGATGCACTAAATCTTGTTCCCGGAATAGCTTTAGGGTCTTGATTATGTGTCCATCTAATACTGAAATCCTTATTTCTGATATATGAAGCTGTATTGGGTTCTCCAAATCTTCTATCAGTAAAAGTAGTTGTTAAATTACCATTGAATTTATACTTCACATTGTATCTAGAGAAAGCACTAAATCCATAGCTTCCTTTAGAATATATATCGCCACGAAGCGCTAAATCAACATAATCATTAATACCAAAATAATATCCACCATTACGTAAGAAAAAGCCTAATTCTCTATCCTCACCAATTTCAGGCATTAATATACCTGATGAACGCCCACTTTTTCTGGGGAAGAATCCAAATGGTAAAGCCAAGGGTAAAGGAACATCTTCCACCACTAAATAGGCAGGACCGGAAACCGTTTTATCTTTAATGTTTTTTGCTTTGGTTAATGCGATGTAGAAATGAGGTTCAGGTAAATTACAAGTGGTAAATTTTCCGTTACGAATGAAAACTTCATTCAACTCATTTTTCTTAACATCATCGGCTAGTAAATAACCCTGGCCTTCATTTGTTGTTACTTCCTTGATTTTACCTTTTTTCGTTTCGAAATTATAGGTCATTTCTTCAGAGTTGTATACTTGTCCAGCATCAGTAAATACAGGCTTTCCTACTACTTTCCCTACACTATCTTTTACACCTCGAGCATAAACTAATTTTTTACGCTGATCAATGGTTACGAAATCAGCTTTCAAACTAATATCACCATAATAAACTTCGGCTGCATTGTACAAGTAAACCATCGAATTTTTGATATCATATACAATCGAATCTTTTGCATTGTACTTGATAGGGTCTTCTATGGCTTGTTTTTTATTCACAATAGATAATGTATCCTTGCTTGTTTTCGTTATGGTGGAATCGATGGAAACGCTGTTATTATTCGAATTCATGGACATTAATGGCCCGTTGAAAGCGAAAATAATTACTAACAATAGTGGATATTGGGGTTTAAAACGTTTCAATCTCGGTTATGAATACTATTTTTGCAAGCGAATTAACGAAAAAATAAGGAATATTAGTACCGTGAAGAAAATTCAATTAGCCATTACACTCATAATCACCGTGTTGATGAATAACACAAGTTATGCTAGTTTAGGCTCACCCTATAAAATTAAAACTTTAGTTATTGATGCTGGGCATGGTGGCCACGATGTTGGTTGTATTGGTTCTCATTCTAAAGAAAAGGACGTTACACTTGCCTTGGCATTAAAATTGGGTAAATATTTAGAGGATAATTACCCTGATATTCGTGTGGTATATACTCGTAAAACAGATGAGTTTATTGAGTTAATTGAACGAGCTAATATCGCAAACAGAGCAAAGGCAGATCTATTTATTTCATTACATTGTAATGCGAACGCAAATAAGGCTGCATACGGCTCTGAAACCTTTGCTATGGGTTTACACGTATCAGAGGCTAATTTGAACGTTGCAAAGCGAGAAAACTCGGTAATCTTATTAGAGGATAACTATGAAAAGAATTATGATGGGTTCGATCCTAAATCGACAGAGGCCTATATCATCTTCTCTTTATATCAAAATGTAAATATTGATAAGAGCTTATACTTAGCTTCAAAGGTTCAAGACCAGTTTACTAACAAGTTAAAACGATACAATAGAGGTGTTAAACAAGCTGGGTTTATCGTGTTATATAAAACAAATATGCCTTCTATCCTTATCGAAAGTGGCTTTTTAACTAATAAAGATGATGAGGAATTTTTAACATCTGAGGATGGTCAAAATAATATTGCAAAGTCGATATATTTGGCATTTAAAGCGTATAAAGAAGATCTCGAGAAGGAAAAATAATTATCTTTATAAAATTTTCTACACTGTGAAAATAAATAACGAAACCAAAGTTGGCATTATAACCGTATTTGCGGTCACTATATTAATTCTAGGATACAATTACCTAAAAGGAGAAGATGTATTTACAGATACAGAAGATATCTATGCAGAATACGATCAAATCAATGGTATTAAAGTATCTAACCCTATTTTATACAATGGATTTATCATTGGAAAGATTACAGGATTAGAACTAACTCCCAAAGGTACCATCGTAGCAAAGCTAACCATCAAACCAAATCTTCAAATTCCAGATAACACTATCGCGAAGATTGTTAGTCAGGATTTATTAGGTGCCAAAGCCATCGTATTATACTTTGGTGATTCTAGAACTTTTATTGAAGAAGGTGATACGCTTAGAACAGATGTTGAAATGAGTTTAGCAGAATCTGTGAACTCAGAAGTACTACCAGTTAAACAAAAGGCTGAGAAGCTTTTAGGTACCGTTGATTCAATCTTAATATCGATTCAATACATCTTAAATCCTAATTTCCGCTCGAATATTGATCAAAGTTTTGCAAGCATAAAAAGAAGTATTGAAACCTTAGAAGTTACTGCTACTCGTGTAGATTCTATGGTTAAATATCAATCTGCCAGATTCAAAACAATTTCAAATAATATTGAGAGCATCAGCACTAACCTTAGAAACAACAACGATAAAATCACAAATATTCTTCAGAATGTTGATCAAATTAGTGATTCATTAGCAAAGATTAATTTTGTTGAAACCATCGCAAACGCCAATAAAGCTCTAGCTGATATTGCAATCATCACTGAGAAAATCAACAATGGTCAAGGTACTATCGGACTGTTAGTTAACGACGACAAGTTATACAAAAACTTAAACCAAAGCTCCAAAGATTTAGACAAACTACTCGTCGATTTAAGATTGAATCCAAAGCGTTATGTTAGTCTTTCTATTTTCGGCGGAGGTAGTAAGAAGTATAAGGAACCGGATACTACAACTACTTCGAAGAAGTAGTTGTTAATATGTTAATTTGTTAATACGTTAATTTGATAATACGTTAATTTGATAATATGTTAATTTGTTAATGGGTTAATTTGTTAATCCTGAAAAATTAGGAACAAATTATATTAATTAAGTTAATTTAAAAAAAGTTGCATTTATGCAGTTGTTCTATCAAGTTTCTTTTCAGTTATTTGCTAAATGCGTGGAAGAAAAGAGACTGGGAATGTAGTTCTAGACAAATCGTTAGAACTTTCAATTAAAATTGTCAAGTTCTGTGACATTTTAAATAACCAAAACAAACGAAATATATCTCATCAATTATTAAGATCTGGAACTTCTATTGGTGCTAATATTCGAGAAGCTCAAAACAATGAAAGCGATAAAGACTTCATTCACAAGTTTAAAATTGCCTCTAAGGAAATTAAAGAAACTGAGTATTGGTTAGATATAATAGAAGCTTGTTATAAGGAATATAACTTAGATGATATTTCAAAATTATTGGAGGAAGTAGCAAAACTAACTAATTCAATAATTACAACTATGAAAAACAAATCTAAAGAATAGATTCTTCATTAACATATTAACGTATTAACAAATTAACATATTAACGTATTAACATATTAAAAACTTTTCTCCCTCTATCGCTAACACCACATTATCAAACTCAGATTTGGCTTCGTTTAATAATGGTTCGAGGTCGCGGTAACGTGCTGAAAAGTGGCCAATCATTAACTGCTTAACATTTGCTTTTTTCGCAATGATTCCTGCTTGAAGAGCTGTAGTATGGAAGGTTTCCACTGCTCGGTCTATTAATTCGTGCAGGAATGTGGCTTCGTGGTAAAGAAAGTTTACTCCCTCTATTTGTTCAATAAAATTCTCATTGTATAAAGTATCCGAACAATATGCAAAAGATCGAGAAGGATTCGGGTCAAAGGTTAACTCAGCATTAGAAATGATATGCCCGAATTTATCTGTATAATCAATTCCATTTTTTAATAGAGGTATATACTCCAGTGGGATATCATACTCCTCTAATTTTTCTGTATTGATTTTTCGTTTACGAGGTTTCTCTTTAATTAAAAATCCTGTAGTTGGTATTCTATGATTCAGAATAATCGTTTCTACAGTTACATCATTGTTTTCGAAAATCTGTTCTGGATATTCTGTATGCGTAAAATGAAATATTACTTCATAACGAAGTTGGGTTTCTGAAACTACTAATTGTAAATCTACAATTTCTTTAAGTTGAGGTGGGCCAAATACATGAATTTCTTTAGTTCTACCATTGAGATGCATCGTAGATAACAAACCTACTAAGCCTAAATAATGATCGCCATGTAGATGTGATATGAAAATATAATCTATTCGAGAAGATTTCAGTTTGAATTTATTCAATTGATTTTGAGTGGCTTCACCACAGTCAATTAAATAAAACTTTTCATTAATGTTTAATAATTGGGCACTAGGGTTTCTGTTGTAAGCAGGAGTTGCTGAGCTACTTCCTAAAACAATGACCTCAAAACTGCCCATTTATTTAATAATATTTAAAATAGATTATTGATCTTCTTCACCCATTTCACGACGTAAATCGCGTTCAATTTCTTCCATAAACACTAAGTCGATTGCCTCTGTTAGTGTGGGAACTATGCTGAAATAATTTTCAGTTGTAGACAAACCTAGTAATTGTTGAATTTCCGAATGAACACCAGTTAAAACAAAAGTGCCTTCGTAATTTCTGCATAAACGGTTTGCAGATAATAATGCACTGGCTCCAGATTCATCTACAGCATGAACATTACTTAAATCTAATATGATGTTGTATATACCTTCCGTGTGAATTAATAATATTTCTGATTTAAGCTTCGGTCCTGTTTCAGAATTTAATTCTTCAACATCTAAAGGCTTTATCAACGCGTATTTTTCGTGTTTATCTAGTTCAAATTTCATAAGGCTAATTTACAATAAATTTATTTTAATAATTTATGAAGAGCTGAAATAACATTAGCTTCTATCCTATTATTCACATTATCCAAGCTGATTTTTTCGAATTTCATACCTGTTATATTTTCATAAAGTTCGATATAACGATCGGAAATTTCTTGAATTTTAGAATCCGTCATTTCAGGAACAACTTGTCCATCTTTGCCTTGAAAACCGTTTTCTATTAACCATTTGCGAACAAATTCTTTAGATAATTGCTTTTGTTCTTGACCATTTTTCTGACGATCTTCATATCCTTCAGCATAGAAATAACGTGAAGAATCGGGAGTATGAATTTCATCGATAAGATAAATTTTATCACCTACTTTACCGAATTCATATTTAGTGTCTACTAAAATTAGGCCTTTATCTGCGGCCATCTCCTGCCCTTTTTTATATAATGCTAAAGTATAAGCTTCCAATTGGGCATACTCGTGTTCTGTAACTAAACCCTTGGCAATAATATCTTCTCTGCTGATATCTTCATCATGACCTTCGTGAGCTTTAGTTGTAGGAGTAATAATTGGATGAGGTAATTTGTCATTTTCATTCAATCCATCTGGAAGCGTAACTCCGCAAATTGTTTTTCTTCCAGCTTTATATTCACGTGCTGCATGTCCGGCTAAATATCCACGAACAACCATTTCTACAGGATAGGTTTCGCAACGAATTCCAATTGTAACAGAAGGATCTGGAACATCGATAACCCAATTCGGAACTATGTCTTTAGTAGCATTTAAAAAGTGTGCTGCAATTTGATTTAATACCTGACCCTTGTAAGGTATTGGTCTGGGTAAAATAACATCAAATGCAGAGATTCTATCACTTGCATGCATTACTAAATATTGATTATTGATGTTATACACATCACGTACTTTCCCACTGTAAAATCCAACTTGATTTGGAAAATGGAAGGTCGGTTCTTTATGACTAGACATTTTGTTATTGGTATTATTATTGAAATTTCCTGCGATTTACTGAATATCTCCGTAAGCTTCAAGTATTCTTTTCACTAATTTATGACGGACTACATCTTCTCCTGTTAAATAAATGATATCGATACCTTGTATATCCTTTAAAATATTAAGTGCAGTGTATAAACCCGACATAGATTTTTTAGGTAAATCGATTTGAGTAACATCACCTGTTAAAATAAATTTAGCAGTTGGACCCATACGAGTAAGGAACATTTTCAATTGCATATCGGTAGCATTTTGGGCTTCATCCAAAATAACGAATGCATTATCAAGTGTTCTACCACGCATAAATGCAAGCGGAGCTATTTCGATAGTTCTATTTTCTAAGTATTGCTTTAATTTATCAGCTGGAATCATATCATCCAAAGCATCGTAAAGAGGACGTAAATACGGATCGATTTTTTCTTTTAAATCGCCTGGTAGAAAACCTAGATTTTCTCCAGCTTCTACGGCAGGACGAGTTAAGATAATTCTCTTAACCTCTTTATTTTTCAATGCTGTAGATTCGAGATTAGCAAGATTATTATATTGCTCTTTTAGAATATCTTCTAATT
>CAZYBY010000303.1:0-9171 GCA_964645385.1 uncultured Sphingobacterium sp. | reverse complement strand
GCTGTTTCGTTTGAATATTTTGAGGCTAAAATTCCTCTAATAAGGGCATGCATTTCTTGTGCTTGCTCCGGACTTGCAGTTTTACCAGTTCCAATTGCCCAAACAGGCTCGTATGCTAAAACAATAGTTTTTATTTGTTCTTCTGATAAGTGGAATAAGGATTCTTCTAATTGTTTTTGTACAGTTTGTAAATATTGATTTGATTCTCTCTCTTCTAATTTTTCACCAATACAAAAAATAGGAATCAACTTATTTTCTAGAGCAATGTCAACTTTCTTTGCTAACATAGTACTGTCCTCTTTTTGATATTCTCTACGTTCGGAATGACCAATAATAACGTAGGATACTCCAACAGATTTAAGCATCTCCGCAGAAACCTCTCCTGTGTATGCGCCTGATTTTTCGTGATGGCAATTTTGTGCTGCAACATGAAAATTTTGTTCAGCATTCATCAATTTATGAACTGATGATAAATGAATATAAGGTGTCGCGAAAATCGTTGTTACCTCTTTATGTAATTCATCTTTAATCATGTAAACTGCTTCAGAAATTAATTCTAAGCCAGCTTGGTAATCTTTATTCATTTTCCAATTACCTGCTACTATTTTCTTTCTACTCATAGCTTTTTCTATACTCTTTAGTTTGTTCAAAAATTGAATTCAAAATATCTTTTTCTACTTGATCGAATGTTAATCCTCTACGCTCATAAACTTTTGATGCCACTTCAAAAACTTTATTCATTGCAAACACTTCCATTCCATGTGCACCTCCCCAAGAAAAGTCTGCAATAAAATTTCTTGGGAACCCTGAACCAAATACATTACTTGCCACTCCTACAACGGTACCCGTATTGAACATGGTGTTAATACCACATTTCGCATGATCAGCCATTATTAATCCGCAGAATTGTAATCCAGTACGTTTGAAATTATTAGTTTGATAATTCCACAGCTTTACTTCAGCATAATTATTTTTCAAGTTTGAATTATTACTATCAGCACCAATATTACACCACTCACCAATAACAGCATTTCCTAAAAAGCCATCGTGAGCTTTGTTACTATAACCGAATACCACCACATTATTAAGTTCTCCTCCAACTTTAGAATGCGGACCAATTGAAGTTGCACCGTAAATTTTAGTTCCCATTTTAGTTTGAGAATGTTCGCCCAAAAAGAACGGGCCACGAATCATAGATCCTTCCATCACCTCAGCATCTCTACCAATATAAATCGGACCTGTACTAGCGTTTAGGATGGATGCATTTACTTGCGCACCTTCTTCTAAAAAGATTTGTTGTGCATCTCCAATTATAGTATTTGAAGAATTTAAAGTTTCTGATTTCTTTCCTTGAGTAAGCAAAAGAAAGTCCTTTCTACTTTCTTTATCATTCCAAGAAAATATCTGAGGTAATGAATTTAGGTAATCATACTCGAAAGTGCATCCTTTTTCGTTTACAGTTGAATCAAGTAGATGCGATTGTTTAGCTAAAATTCTTCCATTATCTACGATTGCATACGAATTAGATAGATTTTTAATTTCTGCCACAAACTCAGCATTGGGTAATGCAGAAGAATTAATCCATATATTTTCGGATGTTAATTCTTTAGGATATTTAACTTGTAAATATTCTTCTGTGGAAAAGGAAATTTTAGCTTGAGGGAAGTAATGTTGCCATTTTTCAGCAATCGTTAACATACCTACAAGAATACCAGCTACAGGGCGGGTATAAGTTAGGGGCAGTAATTGCCCTCTGCTAGAATCGTCGAATAAAATGATGTTCATTTAGCAAAGATAAAAGCCTACAGAACATATCGAGGATAAAATTACTAACGCTTGTAAAATAAGAAAGTCCGACCATTGGTCAGACTTTCTGTAAAAACATATAATAATGCTTAAATTATTTCTTTGCGTAACGAGTTTTGAACTTGTCGATACGTCCTGCTGTATCAACCAATTTCAATTTACCAGTGTAAAAAGGGTGAGATTTGTGTGAAATCTCTAATTTTACCAATGGATACTCATTTCCATCTTCCCAAACAACAGTGTCTTTGGTATCGATAGCTGACTGTGTCATGAATGAATAGTCACAAGATAAGTCTTTGAAAACGACTAATCTATAGTTCTTAGGATGTATTTCTGCTTTCATCTTCTCTTAAAATTCGGATTGCAAATGTAGAAAACCATTGCTTAATATGCAAATGTATTTCAATTTTTATTTATTTTATTTCTTGGCAAAGCTCTATTAATACACCATTAGAGTCCTTAGGATGTATAAAACACACCAATTTATTATCTGCTCCTTTTTTAGGTTCCTTGTTCAATAAAGTGAACCCTTCTGCTTCTAACCTACTCATTTCCGCGTAAATATCTGTTACATCGAAGGCGATATGATGGATTCCTTCACCTTTTTTCTCTATAAATTTCGCAATTGGGCTATCCGGTTTTGTAGCTTCTAATAATTCGATTTTATTGGGTCCAACTTGAAAAAATTCGGTCATAACTCCCTCAGACTCCACTTCTTCTCTTTTATATGCTTTTTGAGCAAACAATTTTTCGAAAATACTTGTTGATGATTCGAGGTTTTTAACCGCAATACCTATGTGTTCAATTTTATTCATTTTCAAAAATACCTTTTGAATTTAATAAATTGGCTATATTTGCATGTAATTTATATAAAGTCTAAATAAAGATGGTGAAACTACCTATATATCTCGACAACAATGCAACGACTCCAATGGATCCTCGTGTATTAGAAGCAATGTTGCCTTATTTTACTGAAAAATTCGGAAATGCTGCCAGCAGAAATCACCCTTTTGGGTGGGTTGCTGAAGAGGCTGTAGATTACGCTAGAGAGCAAATCTCTAAATTGATTGGCTGTACTGAAAAAGAAATCATCTTTACTTCTGGTGCTACAGAATCAAATAACCTTGCTTTAAAAGGCGTTTATGAAATGTACCAATCAAAAGGAAACCACATCATTACTTTAACAACCGAGCATAAGGCAATTTTAGATACTTGTCATCATTTAGAGAAACAAGGAGCTGAAATTACCTACTTAGATGTACAAGCAGATGGTATGGTAGATTTAGCGAAGCTAGAAGCAGCAATTACTCCAAAAACTATACTTATTTCTATTATGTATGGTAATAATGAAATTGGAGTTGTTCAAGAAGTGAAAAAAATCTCAGCAATTGCTCGTAAGCACAATGTATTATTCCATACAGATGCTACTCAAGCGGTTGGTAAAATTCCTGTAAATGTAGAAGCAGATGGAATCGATTTAATGTCGTTTTCAGGACATAAAATGTACGGACCAAAAGGCATTGGTGCATTATATGTACGTAGAAAAAATCCTAGAGTAAAAGTAACAGCACAAATGGACGGTGGTGGACACGAGCGTGGAATGCGTTCGGGAACACTAAACGTGCCAGGTATTGTAGGTTTAGGTAAAGCTGCTGAATTAGCAATTCAGGATATGGAGAAAGATGCAGTACGTTTATCAGCTTTAAGAGATAAACTTGAGAATGCATTGTCGCAACTTGAGGAATCTTATGTAAACGGAAATAAAGAGCATCGTTTACCACATACAACAAATATTTCGTTCAAATACGTAGAAGGCGAAGGCTTAATGATGGCGATGAAAGATCTAGCAGTATCATCTGGTTCTGCTTGTACTTCAGCATCATTAGAACCATCGTATGTATTGAAAAACTTAGGCTTGAACGACGATTTAGCACATTCATCAATCCGTTTCGGATTAGGTAGATTTACTACCGAAGAAGAAGTTGATTACGCAATTGAGTGTACTAAAAATGCAGTAAATAAATTAAGAGAAATGAGTCCACTATGGGAAATGTTTAAGGATGGCATAGATTTGGATTCAGTTGAGTGGGCGGAACATTAATAGAAATTCCGGATTTTCGAAAATCCGAATTGAAAAAATAAATGCTTAACCTCATTAAAATATTAACAAATTAACATATTAAAAACACCATGGCATATTCAGATAAAGTTATAGATCATTACAACAACCCTAGAAATGTAGGTACGTTGGATAAAAGTAAAAACACGGTAGGTACTGGTTTAGTTGGCGCTCCAGAATGTGGCGACGTTATGCGTTTACAAATTGAAGTAGATGAAAACAACGTTATCAAGGATGCTAAATTCAAAACTTTTGGTTGTGGATCAGCAATTGCATCTTCTTCATTAGCAACAGAGTGGTTAAAAGGAAAATCAATTGATCAAGCTTTAGAAATAGACAACATGGATATTGTTGAAGAGTTAGCATTACCACCAGTGAAAATTCACTGTTCGGTGTTAGCAGAAGATGCTATTAAAGCAGCTATCAACGACTTCCGTGTTAAAAATGGATTAGCTCCAATCGAATCAGAAAAATCGCACCATTAATAACTTGTTGTAAGAATTGAGTATTGAGTAAACTTTTTGCACTCATCTCAATACTCAATACTCACTACTCATTACTCTAATAAGATGATTACAATTACCGACAAAGCAAAATCAAAAATCACAGATTTAAAGCAAACTGCTAATCTGGATGATAGTTTTTTCTTGCGTGTGGCAGTAGCCGGCGGAGGATGCTCTGGATTGTCGTATAAATTAGATTTCGACAATGAAATCAGAACAGGCGATCAGGAATTTGAAGATAAGGGAGAAAAGATTGTACTTGATATGAAGAGCTTCTTGTATTTAGCTGGAACTGAGCTTGATTTCTCAGATGGTCTAAATGGTAAAGGCTTCAACTTTATAAACCCTAATGCCTCAAGGACTTGTGGTTGTGGGGAAAGTTTTTCAGTATAAATAAGATTTTTTATTATTTTAGGTCTTCACAGTAAAGTGAAGACCTTTTTTTTTGTATAAATATGAAACTAACTGACCAAGCTACCATTCCTCAATTATTAAGAAATGTTGTGAAGTATATTCATCCGGAAACGGATACGTTTATGCTAGAGAAAGTGAAGGATAAATATATACCTATCACTTATAAAACAACTTTAGATAATGCTGATCGAATTTCATCTTTCTTTTTAGATAATGATATTCAAAAAGGTGACCGTATAGGTTTCATCATCGAAAACTGCCCAGAATACGTTTATTACGACCAAGCTTTACAGCAATTAGGTTGCATCAACGTTTCGATCTATCCTACTTTATCGGATGATGATGTTGAATATATCATCAACGATTCCCAAACTAAAATGATTTTAGTCGGAACTCACTTCCTTCTGAAAAAACTAATAAAAATTGCACCAAACTGTCCTTCTTTAACCCATATTATCCCCAAATTCGATGATTATCAAAAGATGGCTCAAAGCTATTCTGGTAATGTTAGAATATTAAGTTTGAATGAAGTTATCGCTAGTGGTGAAAAAACATTGTCGCATAATAGTGCTCGCATCAACGAAATGCGAGATGATGTAAAACCGAATGATATTGCTTCTTTAATCTATACCTCAGGAACAACAGGCACTCCGAAGGGTGTAATGCTGAGTCATTTGAATTTTTGCCATAACGTAAAAGTTTGCTTGATACAAATTCCTCATATTACTTCAGAAGAAACATTCCTTTCGTTCTTACCATTATCTCACGTATTTGAGCGAACTGCAACTTACCATATTTGCTGTGCTCAAGGAAGTAAAATTGCCTTTGCTCAAAGCCTAGAATTATTAGGTAAAAACATGATGGAGGTTCAACCTACTGTGATGAGTGTAGTGCCTCGATTATTGGAAAAGATTAACGAGAAAGCCATGAAAAATGGTACTTCTGCAGGTGGATTAAAAACTAAGATTTTCTTATGGTCTATTGATATTGGCTCGAAATATCGTAATGTAGTTGAATCTGGGAAAACTCCAGGTTTACTATTAAACATTCAAAGAAATATTGCTGAGAAATTAGTATTCTCAAAAATTAAAGAAAAAACTGGTGGAAAATTGAAGTTCATTATCTCTGGTGGTGCAGCACTTCCGCAAAATATTGGAGAGTTCTTCGGTAATCTTGGTATTAAAATTTTAGAAGGTTACGGACTTACAGAAACTTCACCGGTAATGGCTGTAACAGAATTTACCAGACAAGTATACGGTACCGTAGGAAGAGTAATTCCTGAAGTTACCATTGGCATTCAAGATGCGGATACGAAGAGAATCATTACTCAACAAACGCATGAATCTTTCGATCCTAATTTCGAAAGTGAAGAAGGTGAAATTATTCTTAGAGGAAATAATGTGATGCAAGGGTACTGGAATAAACCTGAAGATACAGCAAATGCTATCGATAAAGATGGTTGGTTCCATACTGGTGACGTTGGAAAATTCTATAAAGGAAATCTAAAAATCACAGATCGTATTAAAAATATGTTGGTGAATTCTTTCGGTAAAAACGTATATCCTACCCCAATCGAAAACACTTATCTGCAAAGTAATCGAATCGATCAGATTTTCTTAATTGGAGATAAACGTGAATATATTACTGCGATCATTGTTCCTTCTAAAGAAAATATGATGGAAACATTTGGATTAACTGAAGCATTTTTCCAAGAAACTGATTTGTTTATTCGTGATGAAAATATTGTAGATTGGGTTCAAGCTGATATTCGTAAATACTCTGGCGAGCTTGCTAAATTCGAAAGAATCAAAGGCTTCATCCTAAAAAGAAATCCATTTACTATCGACGATGGCGAAATGACTCCTACTCTGAAAATTAAACGTAGAGTAGTAGAGAAAAAATTTGCTACAGAGATTGATGAGATGTACTTGCTGGAAGAGGTGGAATAATTTGGACAATTAATTAATTAATTGTCCAAATTAATTAACGCTACGAACATTGTATCACTCTTATCATTATACCCTTTGATGTATTTCGTCTCAAGGATATTGATCTGATGAGTTTTTTGTAATCGTGCAATTACCTCTTCGTTTTCTTTGGCAAATACAGAACAAGTAATGTACAACATTGGCTTGCCTTTTTTCAAAAATTGAATGGCATTTTCAGCAATGCTATATTGAAGTTCTGAGAAATACTTAACGTCCTTTTCTTCAACTTGAACAATTCTTTCTGGAGTTCTCGACCAAGTACCCGACCCTGTACATGGTGCATCTAAAATAATTCCATCAAATGTTTCGGGTTCGAAAGATTGTATTTCTGCCTTTAAATCAATTAATCTTCTTTTGTATTTAGTAATGCCTGCTCTTTTAAATCGCTCATCTAAATTGCTCAAAATACTTTCTCGATTATCCGAACACATTAAATAAGCATTTGGCTCCAATTCCTTCAACAATAAGCTTTTCCCGCCACTTGCCGAACAGCAATCCCACCAATATTCATCTACTTTAGGACTAATTTTCTGTAAAGTTTCTTGAGATGATTTATCTTGAACTTCATATAAATATTCTTGGGGCTCTTCAATTTTAGTCGCGTTATGTAACCGAAAACAATTGCCTTCCTGTACATAAGAAATGTTTTGAGCTTCTAGAAATAACTTCAATCGTTCAGCTTTCCCTTTCACTGCTCTTAAAAACAAATCAGGTTGAATGAAATGTGAATTCAGAAATTCATCCACATTGATTAATGAAGATACTTCATTTTTCAACGGAAAAATATCATCTGAATTCAAATCAGGATATAGCGATTTTAAAAAAGCTAATTTTTCTGAAGTACTTTTCAGTTGATGTTGCTCCCATTCTGGCTTAAATATCGACAGCAATTTATGTTCATCGTACACAACGAGCAATAAGGCCATCATTAATCGTTCTTCAACAGAATAATTTAAACCTAAGTTCCCAATTCTAAAATACGAATACATCATATGGCTCAATGATTTTCGATCACGTGAACCCATTTGTTTATTGCGTTTGAAAAATTCTTTTAAGTATTTAGAAAGTGGAATGTCTTGTTTGTAATTATCCAAGCATTCAATAAATATTCTTAGTCTATTCTGATGAATCATTGTTGAAGAGTTAAGCCTTCATCTGTATATTTCAAGATAAAAACTTTAGTATTGCCGGTGTTTTTGCTGAAATTTCCAAAATTGAATACACTCGCTAATCCAAAATATTCATATCCTTTATTCGATTTATCCTGAAATTTATTCGCGAAGAAATACAATTGATCGAATCCTCTAAACGACATTTCTGTTGGTTCTGAATTATAAATTCCTCTATACTTCATTACATATTCCATCACTTTAGGATCAGTATAATTTACGTAGTAAGATGTACTTAAAGTAACTTTGTATTTCACAAATAAATTCGGGTCTATGGTTTGAAAATCTAACCATTTAGGATGAACCAATAGTGTAATTGGGTACTGATCATTCAATGTCTCCAAATACTTGAAAAGATTGATGGCATAGGCCTGATCAGCAGAAGGGATAACTATATAGTTTTCTTTTGTTTTAGACAAATTTCCTTCAATAATTCTAAAGCCCTTTTGTGATGTTAAAATTTCTTTATGAATTAATTTCTTATCTATACTATCAATATTCTTTTCGAAAGTTTTAGAATACCTCGTTTCTGCGAGCAGTCCATTTCTTACGATTAATATTGATGATGTTAATTTATTTTTCACCATATACTTGGCCATGTTTTGAGCATGACTTTCTAAAGTATTATTAGCTTGAATAATATCCGTATGTTTAAATCCTTGAATAACCAAAGGAGAAATTGGAGAAATCAGCTTGCCTTTTAACAATGGATTTTTCTTCACTAACGTTTGAATTTCTAAAGGTTGAAATGGTCCGATAATATAATCAGCTAACAACAGAAAAGGATCATTCGCTAATCCTTTCAAGATGTTTGTATCAGACTGAGTATCGAATAATTTGAAATCAAAAACAAATCCGTCTTTGGTTAACGAATCTGCAGCAATGTTAACTCCACGATAGTAATCAATACCCAAGTTTGAAAACTCATATGATTTCTGATCGATGGATGATTCGTTTGTTAGATTTTGAAAATTAAGTGGCACAAAAAGTGCAATTTTCAAGTGTTTAGAAGTATGCTGAGCATTGACAGTAGCAATGCTCAACATCATCATTAAAAGTAAAAATGAAAGAAAGGTATTATTCCCACTCAATCGTTGCAGGAGGTTTCGAACTAATGTCATATACTACAAGGTTTACTCCTTTTACTTTGTTTATAATATCGTTAGAAATTT
>CAZYBY010000302.1:0-1738 GCA_964645385.1 uncultured Sphingobacterium sp. | reverse complement strand
TGTAATCTCAGAACATACGACGGCACAAGGATTGATTCAGCCACTCTCCCCGATCGCTACAAGTGAAATACTCCAAAATATGAATACGGATTATCGTCATTTTTATCAAGCGCTCTTGCAGCAGCGCGTTGATATTCATTATGCAGATCAGCGCATCCAAAATTTACTCAAACAGCAGAAACACGTGATTCGACATATTGCCTACATCAAACAATCCTTTTGTGGTCAGGAGCGATATCAATGGCATCCACTTGAGCAATTACAAATCGACAGCTATTTAATCAAGTGAGCAAGTTCAACTTATTCAGATTGAACTTACTTATGACTCAGCCAGACAATCAAAATAAATTAGAAGTCGAAATCATTAGATTTAGGCTTCTGAGCAATATCATTATTTTCATATTGATACTGATTTCTTCTGGACAATTCAAGCTGATACTCAGCTTGATGTAATTCATATAAGTTCGCTTCTCGAATCTCTTTAACTATTTGTCTAACCATTTTAATTTTTTCTTGAATATCCGGATCTTTACTATGCAAATAATGTCGAGGTATTTGCGGAACATCTTTTAAATTTGTCCCATTTTTTTTGTTATAATCTTCATTCGATAAACATGAGACCTTATTTTCGACTTGCAACTTAATTCCGTAGATCTCCACTTCTTTAACTGGTGCATATTCTTTTAAAAATTTATTTATGACATTTTCTGTTATTTTTCGATAATGATTAATTTGATGACGACCGAGCCCAATTACATCTGCTGTTAGTTTCTTGGCACCGCCTCTCTCAGGATTTTTTGGACAATGTCTTTGAAAATACAGTTCTGGTGTTCGTTCAATGCCATCATAAATACTTCGTTCAGAATATAATAAATGCAAATGCGGTTGTTCATAACGCCCATCGAGGGTTGAAACATGATTATGAATTGCAAAACTATATGGCATCTGATATTGACCGCAGAATTCATATATAAGTTGATTCGACAATTCAATACGTTGCATACAATCAAGTTCTTTGGGTAAAGCCACAGTAATATGTGTAGATGTTCGCCCATTGATACTTTCATATTGATCTGCTGCATTCCAAAATACTTCGGGGCTATCAGCTGCCCAGATTGGCATATTGGCTGATGCTGTATATTCAAGCTCTTCAATATCTTGTTTATGCGTTGAAAAATATAATGTTCGCGTAATGTAGTGATAACCGAGTTCTGAAGAATGTCTAAATTTGTCTCTACGCAAATTTTTATGCTGAATTTTTAGTTCTTTCACATTATGACGTAAATCAAAATAATACATATACAAATCCAATTTCAAATAAAGAAAATGGAGCATATAAAATTATTCAAAAATTTTATTCGTTTGATACAGAAAATGAAAAAATAATGCGATTTTTTTATAGAAAATATATCAGCATCATAAATGTATGTACTTTTAACGTGTAACACCCCCAGTTTTAACGTGTAACACCGAACAAAATTTAAGCAAAAAAACATGTAACAACCCCAATTTTTAACGTGTAACAGACGTTTGTGTGATTTTTAATCATCTCAAGTGCTTTTCCCAATATTCAATAAATAATATCATTTAAATACAATAGCTTAAGAAACTAAAAGTGCTCCGCAGGGCGAGACGTAGGGTTCATTTTGATTCGCTGAAAGCGAATTGAAATGAACACGGAGACGAGATAAAAATCTTTTTTTTGCATTCGCAAAAAATGATTTTTATCTCTCACCAC
>CAZYBY010000301.1:0-2674 GCA_964645385.1 uncultured Sphingobacterium sp. | reverse complement strand
TTAAAGTTGCTTCATTCATCGTAATTGCTCCTTTGTTAGGTATGATAATGGCGTATATCATTACAATCATTATCATGTATATCTTCAAAAGAGCTACACCACACAAAGCTGATTCTTGGTTTAAGAAATTACAATTAGTTTCTTCAGCTGCATTTAGTTTAGGACATGGTGGTAATGATGCTCAAAAAGTAATGGGTATTATTTCAGCAGCGATTATTGTTTATATTTCTAAAAACCAATTAGACCCAAGTACTTTACCAACTTGGTTAAACTTGAAATATGAAGTTGTAAATGGAAAAACTAAAATTTTAGAACCTCCATTTTGGGTGCCTTTAGCTTGTTATACTGCAATTGCTGCAGGTACAATGTCTGGTGGATGGAAAATAGTAAAAACAATGGGATCAAAAATCACTAAAGTAACTCCATTAGAAGGTGTTGCTGCAGAAACTGCTGGTGCGATAACTTTGTTTATGTCTGAACACTTTAAAATTCCAGTTTCAACTACTCATACAATCACTGGTTCAATTATTGGTGTTGGTTTATCTAAACGTATATCAGCTGTACGTTGGGGAGTAACAATCAACCTACTTTGGGCTTGGATTTTAACTATACCAGTGTCTGCAACTATCGCAGCTCTAGTATATTATATCATGAGCATTTGGTTATAATATATGTTTAGATGAGTTATTAATTTTCTAATAACTCATCTAAACTTTGTATAGCTACGAAATGATAATTATTTCTAGCTTTCTTGTAAATTTCCTTAGCTATTTCTTTTCCTTCTTTCGTTTCTATTAATGCTGAATACAAAGGCATTAGAAACTTTCTTCTTCCAACTTTTACTAAGAATTTTTCCAGAGCAATATAATCAGTTTTATATTGATGTTTGATAACATGTTCAAACCATGCTGCTTGTAATTCAGAATTTCCGCATTCAGCAAAATTGAATTTAGCTTTGATTTCATTCATCTGAGCAACATTTAAATCTTTTTGTAATCCTCTGATGAAGTACAAATACTCATGACTAGACCAATTGTTAAACGTTAAATGCTGTAAGCTGGAGCCTTTAGAATACGCTGTTAATATCTTATTTACATCGTCTAATCTTTTAGAAGTGATGCTTGGGATATCATTAGGTAAATCTGAATGATAAATCCATTCATCAGCATTTATTTTCTTAGAAATCTCTGCATCATTTTTAATTAATTCATCATTTAGATAAGCTATGAAACCCTTTGTATTCATAGTTTTGAAGGCATTCGATTGGAAATAGTTTTTAAGAAATGCATCGAAATTATCTCTTCCTACAATCCTTTCTATATGAATTAAAAACAATGCTCCCTTTTCATACGCAATATCAGTAAGTCCATCATCTGGATCTCTATCTTTTAAATCTAAATACAATTTTGTATCTGGATTATTCGGTCCAAATGATTTTAATTCTTCTTGAAGATCTTGAT
This sequence comes from uncultured Sphingobacterium sp., assembly GCA_964645385.1. Taxonomy (GTDB): domain Bacteria; phylum Bacteroidota; class Bacteroidia; order Sphingobacteriales; family Sphingobacteriaceae; genus CAJBVG01. The sequence continues at coordinate 1,214 of CAZYBY010000301.1, read as the reverse complement.
AACCTAAAACTTGAAGCATATCATTATACTCTTTGCCTTCTATGGCCTCCATTATTCTTCTTTCAAAATAAACTGTAAATCCTTCGTTCAACCAGAAATCATTCCATGTTGCATTTGTAACTAAATTACCCGACCATGAATGAGCAAGTTCGTGAGCTAGTAAACTAACCAACGACTTATCTCCTGCAATAATGGTTGGAGTAGCAAATGTTAATTTAGGATTTTCCATGCCGCCAAAAGGAAAGCTTGCTGGTAATACTAATACATCATATCTATTCCACTGATATTTTCCGTATAGACTTTCTGCTGCTTTTAACATTTTCGGAAGATCTACAAACTCTTTGGCGCATACATCTAACTGATTAGGTAAGGCATACACACCTGTATTTTCACTTAATGATTTAAAATGAAGATCTCCAACTGATAATGCCATTAAATATGAGGGAATGGGGCGAGTTTGTTTGAAATAATATATACCCGAATCATTTTTAGACTGAGGATTTTCAGCACTCATTAATGCTAAAAACTTATTAGGCACACGTACTTTGGCATCGTATGTAAATCGAATACCGGGACCATCTTGGCATGGTATCCAAGATCGAGCTAAAATAGCTTGAGATTGAGTATATAAAAAGCTTGAATCAATCCATTGCAATGCAGCTGCATTTTCTGAAGTAGAATATTCTATTGCAATATTTTTTGTATTTGCATTCAATACTATTTCTAAAGCCGAGCCCAATATTTTATCTCTATCTAATACTTTAAAATTCAATTCCTTCTTATTATCTATATCAGTGACTTTTGAAATTTTTAAATCTTTAGTGTCGAAATATATTGTATCTGAATTCAAATACTCTTTTAGTGCATACTTAGCAAAACCAGAAATAATATGCTTATTCATATCGACGTTTATATCCAAACTCAAATGCTGAACACGAGCATCTGTTCTTGAAGCAGCAGTATGCTGGTCGTCAACTTGAAGTGTTTCGTGGTTGATTTTCGATTGGCAAGAAAAGAGTGCTAAAAGTAAAACAATAGAATATTTCATTTTGATTTGTTAATAAGTTAATGTGTTAATCCCGATAGAATGGAACAGGTAATTCCAATACACTAATTTAAGGATTTAAAATTTAAAAGATTGTATCAGTTTTAAATGCCTTTACTATTATTTAAATTGTCCGGATTTTTAAATATGTACTTTTAACTATTAACCC
>CAZYBY010000300.1:0-3495 GCA_964645385.1 uncultured Sphingobacterium sp. | reverse complement strand
ATATTTTAATGATGCAAAAAAAGCATCGTCGCCAACATACTTACGAAGCATGTGTAAAATTCTTCCTCCCTTTTGATAAGAGTTTCCATCAAACATCGTTTCACGATCCGATAAATCGAAACGAATCATATCCACTCTATTGTTTTTTGCAGTTGCTAAGTATGCATTCAAATCATTATATCCATCTTTATCAGCTTCATCTCTTCCGTATTTAAATTCATCCCAAAGATATTCTCCATAAGTTGCAAAAGATTCGTTAAGAGGTAAATTTGGCCAAGATTCACATGTTACTAAATCTCCGAACCAATGATGAAATAATTCATGTGAAATAATATCTTCGTCTGTTTGATCTGCATAATCACGATCAGTTTTATTCATATCGTCGTAGAAACTAACAGCACCAGTGTTTTCCATTGCACCTGAAACAAATTCACGAACAACAATTTGAGAATATTTATCCCATGCATAAGGTACACCTAAACGATTAGAAAAGAACTCTATCATTTCAGGCGTTTTACCAAAAATTAATTTAGCATAAGGAGCGAACTTAGGTTCCATGTAGTAGTTCACTTCCATATTTCTCCATTTATCTTTAAAAATTTTGAATTTACCTCCAGCAAGGAAAACTAAATACGGAGCATGTGTTAAATCTTGTTTCCAATAATCTGTACGAGTACCGTTAGAATGATTAGTTGAATATACTAATCTGCCATTCGAAAGAGTTACAAATGACGTGTCAACAGTAATGGCAATTTCTTGACTGAAACGTTCGTTACCAGCTTCGATGGTTGGGAACCAACAAGAATTCGATTCAGTTTCACCTTGAGTCCAGAACTCTGTTGGTTTGTTTTTATTTTTACCATCAGGATTAATAAAATAAAAGCCTTTATCAGAAGTAATTGCTGAACTGCCTTTCACCTTTATTCTATTAGGCATTGCAGTATAATCAACATACACTTCATAGGATTCATCTTTGGTATATTTTTTATCTAATTTAATCTTCAATTTATATCCATCGTAAGTATACTCTGCTTTTTTAGCATTTACTTTTACTTCATTAATTACATATCCTTTTGCATCTAATTCTAGTTCATTCGTAGCATAAAAATATGGGCGAACTTTTAAGGTAGCTTTACCATATACAAAACAACTATCCCAATTCAAATTGATATCAAGTTTAGTATGTATAATATCAGATTTACGAGTGTATGACGAAAAATAATTTTTCTTTTGAACACTATTTTTCACAGTAACTTCTGGAAGATTAACTTCTACTTTTACGTCTTCTTTTCTCGACTTACAAGCATTGATTAAAAATGCTAAGGCACTTATTCCTACAATTAATTTTATTTTCATTTTATTTTATTCTGATAATAATTTCTTTATAAATGATTCAAATTCTGATTTAAACTCTACATAGTGTTTACCTGTTGCTGGTCCTGAGTAACCAGTATGTATTTTTCTTACCATTCCTTTTTTATCAATAATAATCATGGTTGGAAATGCTAAGAAATTTTTAAGCATAGGCAAGGACTCATTTACAAATCCTTTTTTATTTGCTCCTGGAATAAGAAGCTCATATGGAATTTGCATTCTACTTTTCATTTTAGATACATTTCTAGAAGCGACATTAAAATCTTCACTTCTTTCATAACAAAGTCCTATTATTTCTAATCCTTGACTTTTCATTTCATTATAAAAAGGAACTAAATAACTAGTTTCATCCATACAATTCGGGCACCAAGTTCCCATGATTTGAATAAGTACTACTTTGTTTTTATACTTTGGACTATTCAATGAAACGTTATTACCATCAACATTCTTGAAAGTAAAATCGATTCCAGTATAACCATCTTTTAGAAAAGTTAAGCTATCAGCATTTTGAAGTTTCGCATTATCATCTCGTACAGCTGACCAAATTTGTTTACCACTCCATCCAGAATATAAAATACCATTTTCAATTTTATTTCCATCGGCTGAAATGTTTGCAGAGAAAAGGTAAGCGTGCGAACCATCAAATGTGGACATGTAAAATTTATTCCCATCTGTAGCGCCCTCTAAGAAACGATAATCTCCAGTTGTAGAAAGGAAAGTACCAAACACTTTATTATTTTGAACTTTAAATTCACCAATTGCATACGAACTATCTGAATAATCATCATTAGTAAACAGGCTATTCCATGTTCCTTCTACAAATTTGTTCGGAACATTATTTTCAGTGTTAAATCGATTTTGATTATCGTAATAAGCAACAAAAGGCATACTTACAGAATGATCTGCATATATTTTAGTCCAGCGACCAACTAAAGAATCGCCGTGGTTAAATACCATAAATTCTGAATCGAAGAAGGGCATAACGATTTTCATGCTATCTCCTACGACAGAGACCTCATCTACTTTTAATTGTTCCTCAGCATTTATGATTATTAGGAATTTTTTATTCTTATCTGATTTAACTTGAAAAATGAAAGGTATTTCGATATTATATTTATTAAAGAGTTGGGCTTTCCAAATACCAAGTTTAAGATCTGCTTGCGTTTTAGGGGCACATGATTGAAAAATCAGGGATGCTAAAACGAAAGCACAAAAGTTAAGTTTAAAGTGCAAAATCCTCATTTATATAACAATATAGCTGATAAAGTTAAGAAACCTTTTAATAAATGCGATAAAAATATCTATATTGTGACCTTATTCATAAAATATTACAATGAAAGCAATCCGTGTATTAAGTATCATTTTACTTATTGCAATCTCACCATCAGTAATTCACGCTCAAGTAGCTGCAGAGAAGAAAAAATTAAGAAAAGAGCTACGCACATATCGCAAAATGAAGCCAATGGAAATTCGTGCGATGAAAATGAATTTCGAAAACAAGTTAAAGGATAAGAAGAATCAGGAATTGCAGTATAAAACTATGCAAAGAAGATTCGATTCATTACAAAATGCGATGAATGCCAATAATGCGAGAATCAGCCAACTAGAAGTTCAACTTTTACAAGCACAAAGTGCAGCAGCAAGCAACAAATCTGTAGGAGCAAAAGGATATTATTATAGAGTTCAGTTAGGTGCTTATAAATTTTACGATATAAAATCTAAAAACTCAAACGACGAATCGTTCAGTGCAGAAAGCACACCAGAGATGGATAAAATGACAGTCGGATTATTTTACACTTTAGCAGAAGCTGATCAGTTTAAAGAAGATGTCCGTAAAATGGGCATTAAAGATGCATACGTTGTACCATTTAAAGATGGTAAACGTGTTACACATAAAGAAGCTGCTGAAGGGTTGAAGAAGAAGTAATTTAAATTTATTATTTGACTACTTGATTCTAGACTTCTTGTTAAAAGAAAATAGCAAATAAAAAATTGTCATAAAAAAAGTCCTCTTATTATTAAGAGGACTTTTTTTATGTTTAATATATGCGGGTTTTTAAATAATCCTGCATATATGCAGGTAATTGGTGGCATGACTTAAGTGGTGGCACTTTCTTTTTG
>CAZYBY010000299.1:0-2173 GCA_964645385.1 uncultured Sphingobacterium sp. | reverse complement strand
CGATTGTCTTTTTTCAATTTAGACTCTATTATAATTCCTTTTTTTAAACTTTTCGAAGAACGAATTGATCTGCTTTTGATCTCTACTACATCTGCTAGACGAGGCTCTGCTGTGATTGGTTGCATCGGCTCTGAAATTTTTTCAACTTTTTTTGATGATGTTGAATCTACTATCTCGGAATGCTTGTTTTTATTATTGTTTGCAAGGTTTGCATCATCTGATGTAGCACTTTCGTTACCATTCAAATTGAATTGATAAACTCCTACAGTTAATAATAAAATAACTGATGCTGCAATTGATAATCTTGCTGTCCAATTAATAACAACACCTTTTTTCTTTTTATCTAACTCATTAGAAATTCCATCCCATACACGCTCACTTGGCTCCATTTCGAAACCATCGAAAGCATCTTTAAACATGTTATCTAATTCGTTATTTTTTTCTGAGTGCTTCATTTTATTTGCCCTCCATTTTTATAATATTCTCTTGCAAAATTGCTCTAGCTCTCGCTAGTTGTGATTTTGATGTCCCCTCACTTATCCCTAATTCTTTTGCTATTTCTTTGTGTGAAAAGCCTTCAATTGCGTACATATTGAAAATCAATCTGTACCCGGGTGATAGCTTTCTAATTATTGCTAACAAATCGTTCATGTTAATCTTTGATAATTGATTCTCTTGAACTGGACTCTCTGGGGCATGATCTAAATCAACCACAGGAAACATTCTCGCATTTTTACGGTAAAATTCTATTGATGTATTTACCATAATCCTTCTCACCCATCCTTCAAATGATCCATCCCCTTTATAATCTGTTAGTTTTTCAAAGACCTTCACAAAACCTACTTGCAACATATCCTCCGCTTCAAAATTATCCTTTGCATATCTCGCACATACTACCAACATTTTTGATGCAAAGTGCTTGTAAAGTAACTCTTGAAACTTTCGTTCCCCTCGTTTACTTCCCTCTATTATCTCTTCGAGGCTTAGCTTATGTCCCAATTGTAAGCTCATTTTACTTCAAGATGATGGGTTATAGGATTTGGTTGCATGTAGATGCAATTTTTTTTCAATAAATTCACAAAACGCTGATTATCAGATATAAATATGTTGATTCCAAATACTCGTGACAAGATATATTAATAGTATAATATGTTAATATATTAAAATTTCAAGAGTCTGAATCTTATGGATTTCTAAAATCCTGTTAAGTAATTAGTTATCAAACAATATTACAATATTTATAGTCTCAATTCTCATATCTCAATTCTCACATCTATTTTTGTTACTTTTGCCAGACTATTACTACAAATATGGATACAATAGAAGTATACAAACCAAATCACAAAGTTCGTTTCGTAACAGCTGCCTCATTATTCGATGGGCACGACGCTACTATCAATATTATGAGAAGGATTCTTCAGGCTTCTGGTGCTGAAGTTATCCATTTAGGGCATAATCGCTCAGTAGATGAAGTGGTTAATTGCGCTATTCAAGAAGATGTTCAAGGTATTGCTATGACTTCTTATCAAGGTGGACATAATGAGTACTTCAAATACATGTTCGATTTATTGAAAGAAAAAGGTGCCGGACATATAAAAATATTTGCAGGTGGTGGAGGTGTAATTCTACCTAATGAGATTGAAGAATTACAGAATTACGGTATTGCTAGAATATATTCTCCAGATGATGGGCGCCAAATGGGATTACAAGGCATGATCAACGATATGATGAAGCAATGTGATTTCCCTACTAAAGTTTCGCTTCCTGAAGAATTAAATGATATTGCTGATAAAAATCCTGCAAAAATTGCTCATGCAATTACAGTTGCAGAAAATATTCCGGATGAAGCTGAAAAGTTTTTAGCGGAAATTAAAAAAATGATTAGCACAAAACATATTCCTGTGTTAGGTATTACAGGAACTGGTGGTGCTGGTAAATCTTCTTTAGTAGATGAATTAGTTCGTCGTTATTTAAACGATTTCGAAAATAAAAGTATCGCTATTATTTCAGTCGATCCTTCTAAACGTAAAACTGGTGGTGCATTATTAGGCGATAGAATTCGTATGAACTCGATCAACAATCCTAGAGTTTACATGCGTTCATTAGCAACTCGTCAGGCTAACTTAGCGTTATCTAAGTATGTTCAAGAAGCAATAGATATTTGCAAAGCCGC
>CAZYBY010000298.1:0-3497 GCA_964645385.1 uncultured Sphingobacterium sp. | reverse complement strand
AGGTTCGTAGCTTTCTTTTTCACCAAGTAATACTTGGCTATCGTTATCTACTTTTCGGTACGAATGACTTGCTGAATTTCCGCATTTAACACATACAGCTTGAACTTTGGTTACATACTCTGCAATGGCCATTAATGCTGGCATTGGACCGAAGGGTTGGCCTAAGTAATCCATATCTAATCCGGCTACAATAACTCGTATACCTTTCGAAGCAAGCTTTACACAAACAGATGGTAATTCGTCGTCGAAGAATTGAGCTTCGTCTATACCTACTACTTGAACATTATTAGAGAGTAATAATATCGATTCAGCGCTCGTTACAGGTGTAGATTGAATGGAATTTAAATCGTGAGAAACAATAGCCATATCGTCATAACGTGTATCAACTGCAGGTTTGAATATCTCGCAAGTTAATTTTGCGTATTCAGCCCTCCTTAAACGACGGATAAGTTCTTCTGTTTTACCAGAAAACATAGATCCACAAATCACTTCGATACTTCCTCGAGTCATTTGTTTACGTTGAAAGGGTTCGTTAAATAATGTCATGTGCTATTTGTTGCCGTGAAAATACAAAATTTATCCAACTGAAAATGTATATTTACAGCATTGAATATTAAAATGGACAAACAAATTTATATTGATAAAATTGCCCTCATTACCGAGGAGTTACAAATCATTTCTAGCAATTGGATTAGAAATGATTACAAAATGGATGCCCTAGAAGTAGAAACATACCTTTCTAATATTCGATATTTAACAGAGCAAGCGACTATTTTACGTCAATTACTAGAATTACAAGCTATAGAAAAGCCTGCAGTTTCGGATGTACACGTTCATATGTCGAGCATTCCTATTAGAAAAGCTCCTGTAGAATTTCCAACCGAAGACCTAAAACCTGAGCCAGCACCTGCACCTGCACCTATTATTGAAGCACCTGCTCCAGTTGTTCATACGCCTGAAGTTGCAGCGGAGGAATTCGATTCAGAAATGAGTTTGCACGAAAAGCTTTCTAGCCAGATGAAATCTAGCTCCCTTGCAGATTCTCTGAAAAATTCTTTCTTCCAAAAAGAAATCACTTTCTCTTTTAACGATCGTTTTTATTTTATCAACGAATTGTTTAATGCTGATCAAAAAGATTTCGAAAAAGTGATTGCTCATTTAACAACGTTAGATTCTTGGGATGAAGTAGAATTCTATTTGAATGCTACTTGTGTAGTACCTTACGAATGGGAAAATAAGGAAGAACCTAGAATGAAATTCTACGAATTCTTACAATCAAGATTTAACTAATTTTTTAGCTCTTTTTAAATCCAAAATATTCAATGGATTATTTGGTAATCCAGTTATATTTTTTGGAATTAATCGAACCGATTGGTCGTAAAATAATATCACCATTGGTGATTCTTCTAATACTAATCGTTCCATTTCTTGATATAGCTGAAACCTAATTGAATCGTTCTTTTCGAAGAATGATGCTTCGAATAATTGATCAAATTTCTTGCTAGAAAAATGAGTGTAATTTGGTCCGTTCGGCACAAAATTTTTCGAGTAAAATACTGCTAAATAATTTTCTCCATCAGGGTAGTCGGCTATCCATGATCCACGGAAAAAGTTCACATTATTTTTAGAAATTAATTCTCTTAAACTTGAACCTTGATGAACTTCTACCTTCGTTTTAATTCCGATGTTTTGTAATTCACTTTGTACGAATTCTATTAAATCTCTATAAGTTGAAGTGGTATTCAATGTAATCTCTGGAAGATTTTTCCCTTCAGGATATCCAGCTTCAGCTAATAGTTGTTTTGCTTTTTCGGGTTGATAAGAATATCCTTTTACTTTACTCTTATCATAACCTGGCATACCTTCGGGTAAAAAGCCCGCATGTCCGGGAATACCAATGCTGTTTTGCAAATATTGAATCATCTTTTTACGATCAATAGCATAATTGATAGCTTGACGAATCTTCTTGTTTTTTAGAGGGGAATTTTTAACGATACTTAAATTAGAATCTACCAACATGCCTAAATACTCAGTGTTTAAGTATGGAGATTTTACGAGTGTAAATCGATTATTGTATTTTTCTTTTAAAGTGCCATTTTTATAAAGCACATCATTTCTGTAACTACCATCTATTCCAGAGAAAAAGTCTAAATCGTTTTTCAAGAATGCTAAAAATGCAGTTTGCTTATCGCTGATAAAACTGATTTTTATTGCATCTAAATATGGTAATTGCTGTCCATTTTCTTTTTCGAAATAATGATCGTTTTTTAAAAACACCATTACTTCACCTTCTTTCCAGTATTTAAATTTAAATGGCCCAGTTCCTACAGGATGATTCCTAAATTCTTTGCCGTAAAATTCACAAACTTCTTTAGGCACTACAGAACAATATTGAATGGTCATTAATGAAGGAAATGCCGGGAAGGGTTTTTGTAAATGCACGACAAATGTGGTATCGTTAAGTGCTTCAAATGGTTTAGTACTATCAATTTTATCATTAAAAATCCATGCTCCAGCAGAAGCCACCTTAGGGTCTATAATTCTATGAAATGAGTAAACAAAATCTTGAGCAGTAACCAAGCGACCTTTTCCATTTTGAAATAGCTCATTGTCGTGAAAATATACATCCGAACGTAAATGAAAAGTATACGTTAAGCCATCGGAAGATGCTTCCCATGATTTTGCAATTGAAGGTTTAACTTGAAGATTGGTATCTAATTGTGTTAAGCCATTGAAAAGGCTATTGACACACCAGATATTCATTTGGTTTCTGGCAAATGCTGGGTCTAGGGATGTTACTCCAACATCCATATTCAATTTAAATACAACACGATTGTCATCCTTGTTTTTAGCGCAAGAAATAAGGCTAAAAATGAAAATGATGTATAGTAATTTCTGTAGGCTTCTCATATTTTCTTACTTTCGCAATGTAAAAGAATATCATGAGTTATAAAAGTGTAAATTCTATCGAAAGCTTGTATGCTGCAGCAAAACTAGTAGATTCGGAGCTTGCAGAAGTTTGGGAAGAACGACTTGAGCTAATAAAACATAAAGTAAAGTTTGTGAAATACAGGCCATCGATTGTGGTGCTTGAAAGTCTTTCTCCTTTAAAAGTAATGGGGAAATGGGTGCCAGAATTGGTATACAATGCTGGAGGAGAGGCACTTTTTAATCAGAAAGAAAACGAAGCTATCGAAATTTCTATGCTAGAGTTGCAAAATATAGATGCCGATGGAATTATCATCAGTTTAAATGATAAAACCTTAACAGAAGTTAGAGTAGAACTTGAGAAAGTGATTGAAACAGAAGCTTGGCAGAATTTAAAATCTGTTCAAAAAGGCAATGTATTCATTTCTGAAGGTAAATCATCCTTTCATGTTGCTGGTGAGGAAATTATAGAAACAGGGGAGATGATTGCAGAAATATTGCAAGTGAACCAATTCTATTATGGAATGGAAGGAGAGCGTTGGGAGCAATGGGCTCAAAAGCTATAAATC
>CAZYBY010000297.1:0-2719 GCA_964645385.1 uncultured Sphingobacterium sp. | reverse complement strand
TGATTCAGACACACAATTCCATCGTCATTACAGACCAGAATAAGAAAAACATCCTTCAAATCTTTTTTCATTAACTCGATCTCCTCCTGGTGTTCTCTCTTAAAAGTAAAACGCCATGGCGCCATTCTTTTTGAGGAATATTTAATATAAAGCCCAATCTTATCATTTACAATGTATGAGGCATTTGAGTCAGTTTTGAATGGTCTAATTGAAAGTGGTCGCTGTGTCCCATGTAATATACGGGCAAAAACAAGTCCATGAAAAAACTCAAATTCCTTAATCATTTCTTTGGTGTTTTTAGAAAACGAATATTTCCGTTGTACTTATAGAATACTCTCGCTTTACCAATATCATTAAATAGAATGAACAAATGGTGCACGGCATCTGGATATTTTGTTTCTTCAAGTTCTCCCGTACCAATAAATCCTTTCGTACGGAAGACAGTATCTGTATTAGTAATTTCTTTTTCAGTCACCTTATCTTTATATCCAGAAATATTTTTTGGTTCATGAATTGCAATAGAATTATCTCCTGTGGGTATAAATATTTGGATATAGCTGATCAGATAATCAGGCAAACAGGCCTTTCCTAATAGCTCGGAGAGAGCTTTTAGTTTTTGAAGCGGCTTTATATTCTGATTTAATATTTCATCTATACTACTTAGATCGAAATCAAAGAGACCAAAACTCATTTCGCCCTTATCAACGACAACATTAGTTTTGTCGATACTCGCGGGAGCAACGGCGGTAATTCTCTCACCATCCAACCATACAGGTGAATGCTTATCTTGCTTTCTAGATTCAAGAGAAAGACGATGAAAAATAAAACATTTCTGCCAATCTAAATATAAATTTTTAGGGATTACTAGTTCAAAATATTTCAAGTAATCATTTCTTGAACCAAACATTCGAGCTCGTTGAATATAGGTATCTTGCTGCAATTTTTGTTTAACGTCACGGGTAAAAAACATGAGCAACAGATTATTGAATGTTACACCTCGAGATACGATGTTTCCACCAATAATTATTGTAAAAGGAACCTTCGGACTTGTGGCTGTTCTGTTATCTGCAGCGTTTACTTCTTTGTCACTATTCATAACAACAATATTATTTCTCTCACAATTAGAAATTGCGTACTTTGTTATAACATCAACATATTCAGGATAACGTTCGTGAGCAATTTCCCATATTCTCTTAAAAAATTTCTCATGATCAGAATTCTCTGAATCTTTAAGAGCTTCAAAAATCTTAACTACTTGTTTGTTGTCGACAGAATGGTCAGCTTTTTTACTACTTGTATGGATCAACATTGAGTAGTTTTTCTCGGGATCATTAATTGATGTATTCAAATAAGCAACATTCACAATAAAACTAAACAAGGCTTCTCTAAGATGTTTAGGATCATCTCCTACGTCCGGCAAAAAAGTTAACCTAAAAGGTATTTTTTCTAACGAAACAGGAAAGAAAACGTCTTGCCCCGTATAATTTGAATGGGGAGGAAAATCAATCCAGTGTTCATTCTGATTTTGATGCGTCTTGTTTAAATCCAAACGAGCAGGAGTAGCTGTAACTCCAATATAAGTGCCCTGACTGCCGATTAATTCTTCAGTTAACTCATTTATCTTACTCTTTTCCTTCTTGTTTATTTTTGAGTTCGGCGTCGCATAATCAGCCTCATCGTCGATGATAACCCTACTGGGCTGAGCACTAATCTTCTCAATCAATTTCTGAAGATCTTTAGAGTTCTTTTTACAGAAAATAACCCACTGATGATCTCCGATCTTTACTTCAGGTAATAAAATTTCACTAAACTTTTTCGGTGTCGGAGACAATCCTGATTCTTGAAAACGCTCAAGATTTTGACCTAACAATTGCACACTATCATTAAGAAGTGCTACAACTACTTTAAAATTAATATCAAGAAGTTTTGCGGTCAATGCGATCATCATCTCAGTTTTTCCACTCTGAGGTTCACCGTATATAACGAATGATCGTTGATTATTTTTAATGTTTGTTACCGCATTTTCTACAACACTTTTTATGCGTTCAACCTCTTGATTATTAGAAACGAGTTTAGCTAATCGTCTTTCATAACGATTATTATTTGTTGTCTCTTTCTTTAGATCATTGAGATTAAATGAATCCATAAATTTCTACTATTTTTTCATTAACAAAACGTACTCAAATTCATACGCTCTTTTTTTATTTTTACTCAGCTTACTTGTAAACTTACCCGTCTTACCATCTCTCCAGGGTGTAATCATCTTATTAGAAACTTCGCGCTTGATAACTTCCGTTTTACTAAATCCTATATTTACCATCTGTTCAGTGGCAACTTGAGCATTTAATATTGGAACGCCTTGTAATTCAGTGTTACCAATAATGACACAAGCAGTCTTTCCTTTCTTAAGAATTCTATGCATTTCAGTAAAGGCAGCCTTCATATCAACGAAATAGCTCGCCACACTCTCAGATAAACCATGATCCTTAATGCTAAGGTTAAAAACGATATCTTCGGCGATTGTACTGCTAAAATCCTTATTTGTCACTGACTTATAGCTACTACCGACAAACTCCTTTCTAAAGCTAAAAAACTTATCTGTAAACTTATCCCAAGTCTTAAAATGTTTTTTATCATCCCCAAACCATAAAAGTGACAGCTGATGCAGGTCAGCATACTCATATGATGTTACATATGGTGGAGAAGTAACAATTAGATC
>CAZYBY010000296.1:0-3067 GCA_964645385.1 uncultured Sphingobacterium sp. | reverse complement strand
AAAATTTTAGAAGGGACAATTGTTAATGTTCCTCCTCAAGGTGGACGTAAACATCCTGACCAGAAAATGATAGCCATTAATACTCAGAACATCTTGTTTATTTGTGGTGGTGCATTTGATGGTATCGATAAAAAAATCGCTCGTCGTATTCAAACTCAATCTATCGGATATCATTTTGAAAGTAAAACTGAAAAAGTAGATCAAAATAATTTGTTGAAATACGTTAGTCCACAAGATTTAAAAAGCTTCGGATTAATTCCAGAATTAATTGGTCGTATGCCAGTGCTTACACATTTGAATCCACTCGATAGAGATACCCTTATCAATATTCTTACAGAGCCTAAAAATTCTATTATTAAACAATATCAAAAATTATTCGAGTACGAAGATATTCAGCTTACAGTTGAAAAAGATGTCCTTGAATTTATTGTTGATCGTGCAATGGAATATAAATTAGGTGCTCGTGGTTTGCGTTCAATTATGGAAGCAATTATGATCGACGCTATGTTTGAACTTCCATCTAATAAAGAAGTAAAAACTTTAAATGTTGATCTGGCTTATGCGAAACAAAAATTCGAAAAATCCGAAGTTCGTAAGCTGAAAGTTGCTTAAGCACACGAGTCGCACACCTGCGGGAAACATACGTACTATATGAAAACAAAAGAAGAGATAGTTGAGAATTGGTTGCCAAGATATACTGGTAGGGAATTGAAAGATTTTACCGATTATATTTTATTGACGAACTTTTCTGGTTATCTAAGTCTTTTCTCTCAAAAATACAATGCCCCAATCATTGGTCAAGATAAACCTATGCAATCCGTTTCTGCAAATGGAATTACTATTCTGAATTTTGGTATGGGTAGTGCTATGGCAGCAACAGTGATGGATTTACTTTCTGCTATCAATCCGAAAGCTGTATTGTTTCTTGGTAAATGTGGAGGATTAAAAAAGAAAAATGAAATTGGTGATTTGATTTTGCCTATCGCAGCTATACGTGGCGAAGGAACATCGAATGACTATTTCCCAGCCGAAGTTCCAGCATTGCCTTCTTTTGCACTTCAGAAGGCTATATCGACCACTATTCGCGATAATAATGAGGATTATTGGACAGGCACGGTATATACTACCAATAGAAGAATATGGGAGCACGATGAAGACTTTAAAGAATATCTTCAAAAAGTGCGTGCAATGGCCATCGACATGGAAACTGCTACTATTTTCGTAACAGGTTTTAAAAACGAAATCCCCACTGGTGCTCTGCTTTTAGTTTCTGATCAACCAATGATTCCAGAAGGTGTTAAAACCACAGAAAGCGATAAAAAAGTAAGTTCACTATTCGTAGAAAAGCACTTAAATATCGGTATTCAATCCTTAGAACAACTTATTAATGACGGTTTAACCGTTAAGCATCTTAAGTTTTAATATGTTAATTTGTTAATTAGATAATATGTTAATATGATAATGTAAAATTCATTAACATATTATCTAATTAACAAATTAACATATTATTATGTACTTTTGCAGAAATTTTAAAATCAATGATTTCTGTATCAAATTTATCGCTGAAATACGGCAAAAGAGTACTGTTTGAAGATGTGAATGTGAAATTTACACCAGGCAATTGTTATGGTGTAATTGGTGCTAATGGCGCTGGTAAATCTACTTTCTTAAAGATTTTATCTGGCGAAATAGACTCTACAACTGGCCATGTTTCTATCACTCCAGGCGATCGTTTGGCAGTATTAAAGCAAAATCACTTTGAATTCGACCAATGTCAAGTTTTACAAACTGTAATCATGGGACATAAACGTCTTTGGGATATTATGGTTGAGAAAGAAGCTTTATATGCAAAGCCCGATTTCAATGATGCAGATGGCGAACGTGTATCTGAATTAGAGGGTCAATTCGCTGAAATGAATGGTTGGAACGTAGAAAGTGATGCAGCTTCATTATTAAGTGGTTTAGGAATTAAAGAAGATCTTCATTATAAATTGATGAATGAACTTTCAGGAAATGAAAAAGTTCGTGTTTTATTAGCTCAAGCTTTATTCGGCAATCCAGACATTCTTTTACTAGATGAGCCTACCAACGATTTGGATATTGATACTATATCTTGGTTAGAAAATTTCTTAGCAGATTTCCCGAATACGGTTATTGTAGTATCCCACGACCGTCACTTCTTGGATACGGTTTGTACTCATATCGCTGATATCGATTTTGGTAAAATGAACGTATACTCGGGTAACTACACTTACTGGTATGAAAGTTCTCAATTAGCTTTAAAACAAAGAGCAGATCAAAATAAAAAGACAGAAGAAAAACGTAAAGAACTGCAAGAATTTATTGAGCGTTTCTCTGCAAATGCTTCTAAATCTAAACAAGCTACTTCTCGTAAGAAATTATTAGAGAAGTTAAATGTTGATGAAATAAAACCATCTAGTCGTAAATATCCTGCAATTTTCTTCAAACCTGAACGTGAAGCTGGTGACCAAATTTTAACTGTTGAGAATTTAGCTTCATATGCCGAAGATGGTACTTGCATGTTTAAAGACATTACATTTACCCTAAATAAAGGAGATAAAGTTGCTTTATTATCTCGTGATAGTATTAGTGCTGCTACCTTCTACGAAATGTTAATGGGGAATTTAGAGACTAAAATTGGTGAAATAAAATGGGGTGTGACCATCACTAAATCTTATTTGCCTTCAAATAATTATCCTTTCTTCCAAGATGATTTAAATCTTATTGATTGGTTACGTCAATATTCAGTAGAAAAAGACGAAACATTTATCAGAGGATTCTTAGGTAGAATGTTGTTCTCAGGTGAAGAAACTTTGAAAAATTGCAAAGTTCTTTCAGGAGGTGAAAAAGTTCGTTGTATGATTTCTAGAATGATGATGATGAACGGAAATGTGTTGTTGTTAGATGAACCTACAAATCACCTCGACTTAGAATCAATTACTGCATTTAACAACTCTTTAAAAGATTACAAAGGAACTTGTATGTTTAGTTCTCATGACCATGAGTTTATACAAACAGTTGCTAATAGAATTATCGAAATTACTCC
>CAZYBY010000295.1:0-6985 GCA_964645385.1 uncultured Sphingobacterium sp. | reverse complement strand
GATACCAAATAGTTCAACGCCCATTAAAATACAAGCGATTAGTGTATTTGTAGCGCCTGCAAATACTGCAACGAATCCTAAGCCAGCTAATAAGCCAATTGGAAGTGGTATAAACCAAACTAGGGCGTTGCCAAGGCTTGCACCTATAAAGAATAATGGTGTAACCTCTCCGCCTTTAAAACCAAAGCCTATGGTGAATGTAGTAAGCAATAACTTAATTAAAAAATCCTGAGATTCTAAAGGATTAATAAACGCTTCTTTAATGGTTGGTATTCCTAATCCCATATATTTTTGAAAATCGAAAAACACATAGAATATCAAAATTAATATACCAGCAACAAAAGGTCGGAATGGAGGAAATTTAATCAGCTTTAATGATAAATTAGAAAACAGATGAGAGAAATTGGTAAACAAATAAGCAATTAATCCAAAAATTACTCCAGCATTTAATGTCCAAAAAACATTTATTAAACTAATAGATGGAATATTTTTAATGGCAAAAGATAGATGATGAGCACCCCATGCTAAGCAAGTATAGTGAGCAATATATGCTGATATTAAACTATAGAATATGTACTGAATTTTTATTTTTCTTGTATGAAATACTTCTATAGCGAAGAATGAAGCTGCTAATGGAGTACCGAAAACAGATGCAAATCCTGCACTAATTCCTATTATGATTATCTTTTTTCTGTCCTTATCATCTAATTTAAAATATTTCGAAAATTGATCTGCAATAGAACCTCCCATTTGTAATGCAGTACCTTCTCTTCCTACGGATGCACCAAACAAATGTGATATTAAAGTGCTAATGTACACCATCGGTGCCATACGAAATGGGATAATATCTTTCGGACTATGAAATTCGTCGAGTAGTAAATTATTGCCATGATTAGCACGATCTCCAAAATAATGATAAGCTAATCCAACTAAAAGTCCTGCAAATGGCAATAAATAAATTATGGATATATGATTTACTCTGTATGAAGTAACAAGGTCTAAAGTGTATAGAAATAAAGCTGAAGCAGATCCACTAAGTATGGAAATCAATACAATTAATATAACCCAATTAATATACTTCTTAATAACTAACATTAAAATCTTTTCATTAATATACTAAACTCCATAAAGTTCCATCAGAAACTTTATATCCAACCATTCCTAATGCTGTGCTATAATAAACTTCAGTAACGTATAGCTTATTAGAAGAAATGGTTTTAGTAAATTTATATACATTTGAAAACTGCTGACTATTTAAAACTAAAGTATCATAAAAACTGATTGATTCTTCAGATTTATTGATAATTTTTGTTAGATCTAGGTTGTCAACAAGAAAGTAATCTTCACCAAAATAATAAATACCAAGTGCATTTTTAGTAATGTATTTTACTGAAAAGTATTCTGAAATTTCGTCCCGATTTATTTCAAACTTAATTTTAAAGCCGCCTAAATTTGAGTCATAAGTAAGTTTACGTACTTCAAAAGCATCACAGCATTCAACACAATCATCTTCATTCACAAGATCATCGAAAAATTCTATTTTATTGTAAACAGATTTTACCCCAGTAGCATTTTCGAAAATAGCTGTGTCGCTTTTATGCTTCAGAAAACTTTCAATTTTACTTTTATCTAAAAAATAATAATCATCTGCCCGATTTCCGGTAATAAATTGACAGCAAGAGGTAATAAATAGGAATACTGTACAAACCAAAAAGAGCGAAGTAAATCTATTCATGTTTAATATATTTATTTATTATTACTTCAAGTTCATCAGGTTTTTGTGTACCGATCATGAATTTTTTACCATCAATCATTTCAATTTGAAGGCCTTTATTTCCGCTTACATTCCACGCATTACCATTCCCTTTCATACTTGAACGAAATCCCCATCCTCCGTATTCCATTAATGGATTGTATTCTCTGACGTAAACAGATTTTACATCAGCCCATATATAAGTTCTTTCTTTATTAAATATTGGAGGAAATTTTGCGTGAATACCTTGTGCATCAATTCTTGTTTCTAATCGCATAGAAAACATAAATAATGAAAGTAAAATCAAAAACACCTCTACTCCAATCAATATACCAGTAGATGCAGGATTTTGACCAAATTGTTGATGCAAAACAACTTGTTTATAAATACCTGTTAGGAAAATAGCGTGTGGTGATAACATAATTATAAACAACCACCATTGACGAAAAGATTGACTCTCTTGAAACATATTAATCTGCATCTACCTGTAATGTATGTAAAATTCTGTGAATAATTGGTGCGAAAAACACTCCTGAAATCGTTAAGAATGCAACTCCACTATATAAGGCATATAGTGATGAAAAGATCTTTGCCGCATCTGTTTTCATTTCAACTACAGGCCCCATGCCTGTTAATATTAGGCAAGCCATATGAAAACTATCTACCCAGTTGCAATCAGCCAAAGTATAATATCCTATCATACCTATTAACACTGATACAACTATTAAAAGCACAGCAAATAATGTATACCTCAACATTCTCTTTAAGAAATGAGGCATACTGATTACAGCTTGATTTTTACGTTCTAATTTCATGCCGATGAAATTCTAATATCTAATATCTAATATCTAAATCCTAATACCATTTACCAATTACCAGATACCAGTTACCAATTACCAGTTACCAGTTACCAGCTACATAGTGTATTTCCTTCCCTTATTAACCTCTTGCAAATACTTCATTAATGGTTCGAAATAACTAACTAGAGCTTTTGCATTTAAATCTTCACCAGTTTTATCTTTTAAAACTTCTCTCCAATCTTTAGAAGCACCAGGGTACATAATAGATTTCAAGAAATCGCCAACTGGTTTACTTCCCCAATAGTTTGTAGAACGAGGATCTTGTTTTAAAATTTCTTTAGCAATATGATCATGTAATTGGAATAAAATCACGTACGATAATGCATAATCATAATACTGAGCAGCATCATCGTTTATATGTGTTTTAGTAGCAGCATCACAATATTCCTCACCTCTGTTTGTAGGTGGAACAACACCTTGGTATTCTTTAACTAATTCCCACCAGCGTTTATTAAATTGATCTGCAGGAAGGTTATCTGTATATAAAGATTTTTCGAACTCACTCATCACACCAGCAGCAAAAGGAATAAATACAGCATAGTTCAAAGCTTCTTTTAATAAATTTTGCACTTCATCAACTTTAGCATTTGCATCAATTAATCCTCTTTCAACTAAAAATGGTTTCTGCATAGCAGCCAATCCCATTAAACTTCCCATTGCTTCGTGGTAAGCTCTGTTTGCTCCTCCTCTCAACAATGGAGGTACATCAGGATTTGTGTAAGTCATGTAATAGTAAATATGACCAAGCTCGTGATTAGAAGTCTCAAACCATTCTGCATTTGGCTCAACACTCATTAAGCTTCTAACATCTTTATCTAAGTCCATATGCCATGCTGAGGCATGATTATTTTTCTTGATTTTAGAATCTGCAGGAAGTGGATATAAACTTGATTTCTCCCAGAATGATGCTGGTAAAGCAGGGTAGCCAATACTTTTGTAAAACGACTCTCCTTCTTTAACAATCCACTCAGGTGATTTAGCCTTTAGAGCTGCATCAATATCTAAGCCGTTAACGGTAATCATAGAACTCCAATCTTGTGCCCAACGATTTGGCAACCAATCCGCTGGAATATAATCTGGAACTTCTTTTACACCATATTTTTTAGCTAATTCATATCTAGCATAGGTATGTAATTCTCTGAATAACGGGCGAAGTTCTTTATTCAACTTACGCATCATATCCATCATTTCATCTGTCTTCATTCCATATTCAGATACTTGATAACTGAAGTAATCATTATATCCTAGGGCTTTTACAGTTTCGTTTCGAAGCTTACGTAAATTCACTAATCCATCTTTTAATCCTTTACCAACTTCTTTACTTGCTTCCCAAGCTTTTCTTCTTTCATCAAGGTTAGATGAAGATTTTAAAATATCGTCTAGCTCATTTGTTGTAACCGCTTTATTGTTTAGCATGAAATTAAAACCGAACAACTTTTCTGTTTGAGCAGTTTCTGCTTTTATTCTTTCTTTTACAACATCTGCAACGGTTTGGGGATTATTCCCTGCAGCAAATAAAATTGTTTCTAATTGTTTTACTTGAAGCGGTAACAAATGTTTTTTATGCTCTAAAAATTTCTTTGCTTGTTCAATGTTTTCAGTACTTCCAGTGAATTTTGCATAAGCTTCATTTGCAGCTTCAGTTGCCTTTGCATTTGTACTATCTCCTTCAATAATTTCAATATTCGATTTCCACTGAGCTTCTGAAGAAGCAGTGTATAAGCTTACATATTCTTTAGTGTAAGCATCTATAAAAGCTTGCGCTTCTCCTTGTATTTTTGAATGATCTTCTTTACAAGCACCCAATATCATCATGAATGCCGTACATACTAATATTATTTTTTTCATATAAGTTCGATTATAATCCTAATGTTTTTTTCATTACTTGGTAAATCCAGGTATTATCGTAAATACCACCTAAACTAGCAGAACCCGGACCATAAGAATAAACCGGCACCATTGTTCCAGTATGATTTTTAGTAATAAATTTTGGATCAATAACGTTTTGAGTTTTATCCTCTTCATTCCCACTTAAAGCAAATCCTCCGGTTTCATGATCTGCTGTAACAATCACTAAAGTATTACCATCTTTCTCAGCAAAATCTAATGCTTTGGCGATAGCTTTATCAAAATCCATTGTTTCTTGGCGAATATATTCTGCATCATTATTATGTCCGCCCCAATCTATTTGAGAACCTTCAACCATTAAAAAGAAACCAGTTTTATTTTTTGCAAGTTTGTTAATTGCCAATTGAGTTGAATTTGCAAGGTAATTTCCTCTTCCTTCTTGCATTTTTGGTAAATGTTTTGGAGCAATTAATGCAGCAAGTTTTTGATCACCTGTATACATGTATAATTCTTCTTCTGAACGAATTACTTTGTAATCTTTTTGAATTAGTTTATCGATCAAATTCACACTATCCTTGCGTTTCGCAAAATTATCATATCCTCCTCCTATAAATAAATCGATATCTGTTTTCAGGAAATCTGCAGCAATTTCTTCATACATTTCTCGTGATGGTTGATGAGCAATAAATGCAGCAGGTGTAGCATGTGTAATAGCACAAGTTGCAACCAATCCTGTAGCAAAACCTTTTGCTTCCGCCATTTCTAAGATAGTTGTCATTGGCATTTTATTCATATCAACAGAAATAGCACCATTGTATGTTCTAGTACCACAAGAGAATGCAGTAGCACCTGCTGCGGAATCTGTAATTTTATGACTAGCAGAAGATGTTCTGCTTAAGCCTAATGTTTTAAATCGCTCGAATGCCATTCGTTCGTTTGCCATCATTAAGGCATAACTTACCTGACTTAATCCCATACCATCGCCAATGAGTAAAATTACATTCACTGGTTTTTTGGTGTTGTCTGATGGTGGAATTATTGTAAACGAACTAAAGCTGATAAAAATCGAAAGCAATAGAATACAAGATAGAATCCTTTTTCTCATAGAATTGGTATTTTTAATATATGCAATATACGGCATTATTAATTTTTCCAATAATGAAGAAGCTAAATTAACATAATCGATACATTGCGCCAGGTAATGATTTTAACAAGCCGTTAATCTCCAATTGCAGTATAACAGTAGCTAATTTCGAATGCTTCCAATCTAAATGTTGCATGAGTTGATCGAAATGGACATTTTTATTTTCTAAAATGAGGTACTGAATTAGTTTATTTTCATCATCATTTAGATCGATAAACATCTTTCTTTGCAAACTAGCTGATTTACTTTCGCCCCATCCAATATTCTGAATAAATTCATCAGCAGAGCTAATAATTTGAGCAGTATTATTTCTAATTAAATTCAAACAACCCTTACTCTGTGGATCATATGTTCTTCCTGGAAATGCGAATACATCACGATTATAAGAATTCGCTATTTCTGCAGTAATTAATGCTCCTCCCTGCTCCCGTGCTTCAACAACTATTACAGCATCCGATAATCCAGCGATTATTCTATTTCGTGCCGGAAAATTTTCTCGATCTGGTTTTACTCCACTATAAAATTCTGTAATTAAAGCACCTTGTTTTATTATATCCAGAGCAATTCCTCGATGAGAACTTGGATACATGCGATCTAGCCCATGACCAACTACAGCAAGGGTTTCCAAACCTGCCCTTAATGCCTCCTTATGTGAAGTAATGTCTATTCCGTATGCTAAACCGCTTACAATTATTGGATTATATGGAATTAAATCTTGAATAAATTCTCTGCATATCCCACGACCGTAATCTGTTGCTAAACGAGAACCTACCATAGCAATTACATGCCGACTCTCTAAAATTGAACTTCCTTTTACATAAATCACAATCGGAGAATCTGAACATCTTTTTAAACGAACAGGGTAATCATTATCCTGAAAAGAAATCGCTCGAATTTTATGTTTTTCAATGAATTTAAGTTCCTCTTCAGCGCGTATTAGAAACTTACTGGCCTTTATTTTACTAGCTAATGCCGGACCAACACCATTAACTTTTTGTAAAGTTCTTTCTGTACTTTTCAGCACTGTTTCTGCTGAACCTAAAACTCGAATTAATTCTCTCGCAGTAACCGGCCCTACTTGTGGTACCATGCTGAGGGCTATGGTATATAACATCTCTTGCTCCATACCGAAAATTAATGGAACAAAATTGCACTCACAACTGCATATATGCAGGATTATTTATCAGCAGAATTGAGCTAATCGGCCCCTGAGCGGAGTGGTTACTGAGCGCAGCCGAAGTGCCGAAGGGCAAGTGCTCATAATTTATTTCACAGTTTTAGCCCCCATCGTTTTACCCATATTTTCATAAACTACATCATTGGGTTCCCAGAGTTCAATTTTGTTTCCTTCGATATCCATAATGTGAACAAACTTTCCAT
>CAZYBY010000294.1:0-5044 GCA_964645385.1 uncultured Sphingobacterium sp. | reverse complement strand
AGCTGGCTCATCAAGGGAAAAAGAAGATTCTAGTATTTTGTCCTGCATTCGTTGCCGATTGCTTAGAAACTATTTTTGAAATTGCTGTTGAATATCAAGAAGAATTTGAAGAATTTGGTGGAGAGAAAGTTCAATTAGTTCCTGGCTTAAATGATCATCCTAAATGGATAGAAGCATTGGAAAATATAGCACTTGAGGCCTAGTCTAGAAATTTATTACTTTGAATATATTCTAATATGATTTTGGTAGCACCTTTTTGGGTGTAAACATATTCATTTGCATTATTTGAAGCTGATAAATAATTATTTTTATCATTTTCGAAATTCAAAATCAATTGTTGAATTTCATAGCTGCTCGTAATACTATGTGCAGAACCTATTCTGATTAAATCTTTAGCTTCAGAGAATTTATGATAATTAGGGCCAAAGAATATTGGCATTCCAAATGCTGCAGCTTCTAATGTATTATGTATTCCAACCCCAAATCCTCCTCCGATATAAGTGTACTTTGCAATTTTGTAAATGCTATTTAGTAATCCTATTGTATCAACAATCAATACACGTTTACCCTGAGGAATATCTTTGTTTTTATATTCTGAATATAGAATTGCATCATCTTGAAATAAATTTAACAACGAATTTTTTGTTGATGTATTCACTTCGTGCGGCACGATTATAAATTTTAATTCTGAATTTGTTTTGTAATAGTTGAATATTAATTCTTCATCTTTAGGCCATGTGCTTCCAGCTACAAAAATTGCTGAATCTTTGCTGAACTTATTTATGCATTCGTCATTAGTAGGATTTAAAGAATGCTCGTAAACCCTGTCAAACCTAGTGTCTCCAGCGACTGATACGTTATTTATTCCAATAGAATTTAGTAGGGTCTTACTTTTTTCATTCTGAACAAAAAAATGTTTTACTAATTTCAGAATCTTACGTTGAAAACCGCCATAACTCTTAAAAAATAATTGGTTTTCTCTGAAAATCGAGGATATTACAAAAAGTGGAATGCTCCTTTGATGAGCTTCATTGAAATAATGAAACCAATATTCATATTTAGTGAAGAATATTAGAGTCGGATTGATATGTTCTATAAAAAGTTTTGCATTTTTTGAGGTATCTAAAGGTAGATAATATACCTTTTCTGCAAGCGCATAATTTTTTCGAATCTCATAACCAGAAGGCGAGAAGAAACTAATAATAATTTTATGATTAGGGTAATTCTGATGTACTTGCTCTAATAAACTTCTACCTTGTTCGAATTCCCCGAGTGATGCAAAATGAAACCATATTCTTTTAGCATCCGGAAGTTTTGATTTTAACAAATCTTTCTGTGCATTTCGCCCATTAATCCACAGTTTCGCTTTCTGATTAAATAGAGATGCAAATGTTATGAACAAATAGTAGGTATATACTCCTAGCTGATATACGAAATACATTATCTATAATAAAATTCTTTTGGTTTTCTTTGATATAAAGGAAGAATCAAAGCAACTTTAAATCCATTTAATTTGTCAACTCTTGATTCTGTCACTTTTCTTTTTTCAAAATAATCCCAATCTCTACGATTTTTTGTGAGTGATTGATTGAAATCAAATCCAGCATACATATTGAAACGAAGTCGATTACTTAAGTAATGATAGCCTATAAATTGATTAAACGAAATACCATTAGTTAACCTGTCGTAGCCTTTTCTATAATCACCATCTAATGCACTAACATTTTCTTCGAGTACTTCAATATTTATTTTATGTTGAAGAAATCCGACACCAACAAGTGCCATGATTCCATTGTTTTTATTCGAACCAAATATTGGGAAAATTTTACCAGCTTGCGCATAAGCACTAAAACCTCGCATAGTAGTTCTCACATCTGCAAATCTACCTTCATAACTTATAAACTGACCTCTATTGGTTTTTATACTATCTAAAATATAATTTTCTTTTACATCACTTCCTGATAGATAGTTTATTTCTGCACCCCAAAGGTAATTTGACTTCGTTTTTCTAAGGAAACCAGTACCTATTTCAATCGAATTCCCAAACCTTGTTTTTAAGTCGCCAGAAGGAACATAAAACGCATAGTGTACATTAATCATCGACAAGCTTACAGAACTGTCTCGAATGTTTACACTTTGAGCATTTGCGAAAGTGCTAATAATCAGTGCAAAAGCTGATAATGTAATGGTAAATAGGGGCTTTAATGATTTCATATTTCAAAAACTTCTATCGGGCGATAATATTGTCTTTTTGGTTATATTTGCCCAAATAAAATTATTCAATAATACGATAATTATTAATTATACGAAGTATGAAAGTAGCAGTTGTAGGAACAGGATATGTGGGATTGGTAACAGGAACGTGTTTAGCTGAGGTAGGAGTAAATGTAGTTTGTATCGATATAGATCAAAAGAAGATAGAAGGATTGAAAAAAGGGATCATGCCAATTTATGAACCCGGGTTAGAAGCGATGGTATTGAAAAACTACGAGAAGGGTAAACTTCAATTTTCTACAAATCTTGGAGAAGCTATCAAAGATTGTGATGTTGCTTTCATCGCAGTTGGAACTCCTCCAGGAGAAGATGGTAGCGCTGATTTAAAATATGTTTTAGGGGTTGCCTCGGAAATCGGAAAAAATATTGATGATTATATCGTTGTAGTTACAAAAAGCACTGTTCCGGTTGGTACATCAAGAAAAGTTAAAGATGCCGTTCAAAAGGAACTTACAAATAGAAATGCAAATATCAATTTTGATGTTGCTTCAAATCCTGAATTTTTAAAAGAAGGTGCAGCAATTGACGACTTTCTTCGACCTGATAGAATTGTAATTGGTATTGAATCTACTCGTGCTGAAGAAATCTTAAAAAAATTATACAAGCCGTTTGTATTAAATGGACATCCAATTATTAGTATGGATATTCCATCTGCTGAGATGACTAAATACGCCGCCAATGCTATGTTAGCTACTAAAATTAGTTTCATGAATGATGTTGCTAATTTATGTGAGTTGATGGGTGCAGATGTAAACATGGTTAGAAAAGGAATTGGCTCGGATCCTCGTATTGGCAATAAATTTATTTATCCAGGTATTGGTTATGGTGGTTCATGTTTCCCGAAAGATGTAAAAGCATTAATTAAAACTGCCTCTGAGAATGGATATGATATGCAAGTATTACAAGCTGTTGAATCTGTAAATGATAATCAGAAATCAGTTTTATATCATAAAATTTTAAAACATTTCAATAACGATATTAAAGGAAAAACTTTTGCGGTTTGGGGTTTATCATTTAAACCAAAAACAGATGATATGCGCGAAGCTCCATCAGTAGTTATTATTGAAAAATTATTAGCGGCTGGTGCGCATGTAAAAGCACATGATCCTGTTGCCATGGACGAAGCAAAACATTCTTTACAAGACAGAATAACATATTGTACAAAGCAAGAAGATGCTTTAGTAGATGCTGATGCTTTATTAATTGTTACGGAATGGTCGGAGTTTAGAGTTCCAGATTTTGAAGAGTTAAAATCTAAATTGAAAAATCCTGTAATTTTTGATGGTAGAAATATTTACGATGCCGAAGAATTACGTTCTTTAGGATTTCATTATTATGGTATTGGTATAAAATAATATTATGTCGAAAAGAGTATTAATTACAGGTGCTGCAGGGTTTTTAGGATCCCATTTATGTGACCGTTTTATAAAAGAAGGTTATCATGTTATCGGGATGGATAATTTAATCACTGGCTCACTAAGAAATATTGAACATCTATTTAAGCTGAAAGAATTTGAATTCTATCATCATGATGTTTCTAAATTTGTGCATGTGCCTGGTAATATTGATTACATCCTTCATTTCGCATCACCAGCAAGTCCGATCGATTATTTGAAAATCCCAATTCAAACATTAAAAGTTGGATCTTTAGGAACACATAATTTATTAGGATTACCTAGAGCTAAAAAAGCTAGAATGTTAATTGCATCAACATCTGAAGTTTACGGAGATCCTACGGTACACCCACAAACAGAAGACTATTGGGGAAATGTAAATCCCGTTGGCCCTCGTGGAGTTTATGATGAAGCTAAACGTTTCCAAGAAGCAATCACTATGGCTTATCATACATTTCATGGATTAGAAACTAGAATAGTACGTATATTCAATACCTATGGTCCACGAATGCGACTAAATGATGGTAGAGTTTTGCCTGCATTTATTGGTCAAGCTTTAAGAGGGGAAGATCTAACTGCATTTGGAGATGGATCTCAAACTCGTTCTTTCTGTTATGTTGATGATTTAGTGGAAGGAATATATAGACTTCTATTAAGCGACTATGCTCAACCTGTAAACATTGGTAATCCTGATGAAATTACGATAAAAGAGTTTGCCGAAGAAATATTAAAATTAACGGGAGCAAATCAAAAAATTATATTCAAACCATTACCTCAAGACGATCCGAAGCAACGCCAACCTGATATTTCTAAAGCAAAGGAAATTTTAGGATGGGAACCAAAGGTATCGAGGGCAGAAGGTTTGAAAATCACTTACGAATATTTTAAATCTTTACCCGAGAAAGAATTGGAGCATAAAGATTTTAACGAATACAACAAATAATTAAATTGAAAACAAAGATTCTTGTAACCGGTGGAACTGGCTATATCGGCTCTCATACTGTTGTTGAATTACAACAATTAGGTTATGATGTATATATTATCGATAACCTTAGTAATTCAAAAATAGAGGTGCTTGATAATATTCAAAAAATTACTGGCATCAAACCTCATTTCGAAAAAATTGAAATGTGCGATGAACAAGCTATGTTAGATTATTTCAATCGAAATAAAAACATAGAAGCGGTGATACATTTTGCTGCTTGCTTACAGGTTGATGAATCAGTTCGTCTACCTTTAAAATATTATAGAAACAATTTACAATCGACTATTAATTTGCTTGATTGTATGAAGTTGCACTCTATTGCTAATTTAGTTTTTTCTTCATCTTGTACTGTATATGGTAACCCAGACAATTTACCAGTGAATGAAAAAGC
>CAZYBY010000293.1:0-2537 GCA_964645385.1 uncultured Sphingobacterium sp. | reverse complement strand
TGGGAAAACCTAGTGTGGATGCGGCCTTGTAAATATTAACAAGTCCCATTGTATCCACCAGTACATCAGGCCCCATTAAGTAAGACGCACCGTGATTGACCCTCTTTGCGAGATCACGCAACGCTTTGTCAAGTGTTTTGTGATTTGCGTTATCGTATATAGATTCATAATCTCTTGCAAAGAAAGCAGCGGCATTAACGCTGTGGAAATCTCTATCTCCAGACACCGCAGCAATGAGAGATTCATCACCGGCAATATGCGCTGTATCTCTTGACTCTGCTTGCTCAAGATCGCATTCATACAAGATGAAATCGTCATCCGCAACGATTGTACATTTGACATCATTTCCTCGCGGGATATTTTGTATATTGAGTCCGCACCAGAAATGGTGTTCTCTACTCGCAAGACGTCCTGTATCAGTTCCATGCGGATTAATTGAGTATAAGATTCGCCCATTTAAATCTTTTCCTTTTACAAGATATGTAGATACAAGCTTTCTCAAGCCTCTTATATCTAGAATGTGTTCTAGAATAAAAGCATTAAGAGGGTGTCTGAACTGAGCTTTTTTAATAGATTTTTCATCAGAAGATTCTAAGTCTCCACACCCCAAAATTTTTAATAGAGCTTTAACTTGTTTGGGTGAATTAGAATTAAAGCCGGGGGTTGCTATCATCTTTTCTAGAGACTTAGATTTGGCTTCAATAGCTCTTTCAAATTTTGATTCTTGCTCAGCACGCTTAGCTTCATCTAATTTAAGACCTGTCATCTCTGCAAGATGTGCAGGAAATAGAGTTGGAAACTCTTGAAGATAATTTGTTTTTGCATAGGTAGGAATGGTAAGCATCATACCTAAAAATGCCATTGCTGTGGCCCACGTATCTTTTGCATTATATTTATAGTACTCATACAAATCGTGAGTTGTGGCCATATCTTTCCAGTACTGCACATTACGTACAAAGAAAGATTGCAAGAATCCCAAATCTTTGGGGAGTTCTGGATGCCAACAATGCATGAGAGTTGCTGTATCCCACATATAATTTGTGGGGACTGCATTGTATCTGGAGAGGTAAGCTAAATCATACTTTCCATTCTGGAAAATCTTAGCCACATCTAAGGAATTTAGTTTCCGTATCCAACTTAAACTATATTCTGAATCACAAGGAATTACTAGACTCTCTGTCTGAATAGTATCCTGGGAGATGAATTTTACAGCAGTATAGCCAACACATCTTATAGCAAGTTTTTCTTTGAAAGTTTCTATGTCAACCGCTATAACATAGGAGGACTTAAAAAATTCATATAGGTAATCTATTGGTTTATCTGTTGCTGTTTGATGTTCTGGAGACAGAATCGTAAATGAAAATACATTATGGGAAACTTGGGAATCTACCCACTTTTGGGGCGCTGTGAATTTAGTTATAAAGTGGGCAGTTAAAAATTTTCCGTATGGAACTGTAATTAAATGATCCAGAGGATCAATAAATAGAATCTCAATTCCATCACGATAAAACAGGGAGCCTGCATAGTCATCTAGAGATGGATTACCTTTTTCTAAGTAGGTAAGTTTTTTGAGTAAGGTTTGGGAAGTTGAGATGATGCCTGTGATGTTTTTCTTTTCACAATAAATTTTTACTTCTGCCCAAGTTGAGATTGGGTTTAGATTGATAAAACAAACTGAGTTAGAGAGTAATGGTTTGAGTCGAGGCAAATAGGGTTTGTCTGCTTCTATACCTAAAAAGAGAAGGTTCATTTTATATTACAATCTAAGTTGGTTTGTTATAGGGTAAAGTAATCAACAGAATGCCCACATATTTCAGAGGGCATTTTATAATTACCTTGGAATTTCCTGTACCTGTACACTCATGTTATCGTATACGGATACAGAATGTGATTCACCATCTTTTAGATAAGTAATAGATTTAGGAGAGTCTCCATCAAAAAGAGCTACTTGAACACGTATATTTTCTGAGCAGTGAGCTTCAACGATAACAGTGGTGGTCATTATTTATACCACTGTGAGGGAAGTTACTGACATATAAGACTGTGTCTTCTCTTTGTTCTGTCGCTGCTTGGTAACAACCAGACACTCCAGCATAGCAGAGGCATCCATGATCTCTCGCAGATTGGAAATACCAAAGTGTTGGCCCAAAGGTTTGAGAAGATTCTTCAGCGCACCTTGACCAAACTCATTATCCAACATGTACAAAACAGAGCCAGTATCACCAGCTGTAAGTTCTGTATCAGAGGGATTGGAAAGTTCCTCAGTGCGAACAGCAATCATACTCAGTTCAACACAAGGGTGGTTGCTGATTGTTTTTTCTTCAAACTGAATTGTAACTGTGTGCGCCCCGTTGGGGTACAGTTTGAACTCAGGCAGATCAGCCAAATCATCAAGGGTTTGATCGAGAAGATTAAAATCAGACATTTGAATAACTCCAAATTAAATTGAATAAAAGATTAAAATGAATTGCCACATTAAATATTATTGCCCCAGATGTGGCTCTGGTATTTACTCAGCTTGATTTAGATAAGAGAAA
>CAZYBY010000292.1:0-1953 GCA_964645385.1 uncultured Sphingobacterium sp. | reverse complement strand
TTCGTGGAACTACTCGTGTAAATGAACAATCGTTGTTGTTAAATGCTTGTAATTTTAAAAAGAATGATGAAGTAAAAGCTTATAAGATTTCAAATTTCGATTTCAGATCGTATAAGAAAGTTGAAATGTTTATTCATGCTGAAGGAGAGAACATCGATAAAAATGAAATGACTGCTTTCGTTCGATTTGGTATCGACTATACAGATAACTATTACGAATACGAAATTCCATTAAGTATAACACCCCAGAATGAAAAAACTCCAGATGGAATATGGCCAGATTACAATAAGTTATCATTGCCATTATCTGTTCTTCAATTAGCAAAACAACGAAGAAATAATGCACAAGAACCTGTAACATCTGAATACTTTTATCAAGATGGAAAGAATTCAGTATGGATAAAAGGTAATCCCGATTTAGGGAATGTGAGGTCGATTGTTGTGGGTATTCGAAATAGAAGTGCCACGCCAAATGATCCTAAATGTGTGCAGGTATGGTTCAACGAATTGTTGCTTACAGAATTTGATGAACAAGGTGGTTGGGCTGCAACAGGTAGAATGAGCGCACAGCTAGCCGACTTAGGTACTGTTACTCTTTCTGGAAGTAAAAGCACTTTTGGTTTCGGGTCTATTGATAAAAAAGTTTCTGAAAGAAATCGTACTGACGATAAACAATACGATGTTTCTACGAATTTAGAATTAGGTAAATTCTTCCCAGAGAAATCAGGAATAAGAATCCCTATGTATGTTTCGTATTCTCAAGCGATCAGTACACCTCAATACGCACCAAATAATCCGGATATCTTATTAGAGAATGTTTTATCTGAATTAACAGTTAAGGAACAAGATTCGATTAAAAAAATTACAGAAGATTATACTCGTAGAAAAAGTATAAGCTTTACGAACGTGAAGAAAGATAGGATTGATACTAAGAAAAAAGTGAGGATGTATGATATCGAAAACTTTAGTGTTACTTATGCTTATTCAGATTTATACAAACGAAATTACAATACCGAATATAATATCGTAAAAAATTATAAAGGAGCGTTGGCCTATAATTTCGCCACACAACCTAAAGAAGTACGACCATTCGACAGCTTTATTCAGAGTAAAAATTTAAAATTGATTAAAGATTTCAATTTTAATTATGTGCCAAGTTCAGTTGATTTTAGAATTGATGTGGATAGGGATTATGGAGAAATGAAAGTTCGAAACATCAATACTGGATCATTACCAATTCCTGAAACGTATAATAAAAACTTTAGAATTATTAGAACGTATGGTATGCGATATGATTTAAGTAAATCTTTAAAGTTAGATTTCTCTGCTAATAATTTATCAGTAGTTGACGAACCGTACGGTAAAATAGATACACGTGAAGAAAAAGACTCTTTAATGTCGAATATCAAAACATTAGGAAGAACTACAGATTACTCACAGAATGCTAACTTGACATACCAAGTACCAATCAATAAATTACCTTACATGGATTGGACTCAAATGACGGCAACTTATTCTGCACGTTATGATTGGAAAGCTGCGGCCTTATCGACTCCTAAGTTCGAGAATACAATTTCTAACTCACAGTCCTTACAATTGAACCCAACTTTTAACATGACTCAATTGTATGGGAAGTCGAAATATTTAAAGGCATTAATTACGCCACAAAGATCTAGAGGAAACAATAAAAATAACCCATTAGATAAACTAAAAGTAAACAAGAACAAAGCACAAGAAATTGCTGATAGTATTGCTTTAGCTCAAAGCAAAATGGATTTCAAAAAAGTGCTTGCTAGAACATTGATTATGTTACGTTCGATTAACTTTAGTTACAGAGAAACGAACGGACAATTATTGCCTGGGTATAAGCCAGAAACAGATTTACTTGGGATGAATTTCGGTAATGCAAATGCTCCAGGTGTAGGTTTCGTTTTTGGTAGTCAGAAAGATATTC
>CAZYBY010000291.1:0-3884 GCA_964645385.1 uncultured Sphingobacterium sp. | reverse complement strand
ACATTTGTAACGCGTAAAATCACACGTGCTGCTGCTCGAATTGCCATGGGTTTACAAGATAAATTGTACTTAGGTAACCTAGATGCACAACGCGACTGGGGGCATGCTAAAGATTATATTGAAGCGATGTATTTGATGCTTCAACAAGAAAAAGCAGAAGACTATGTTGTTGCAACAGGGATCACTACCCATGTTAGAGATTTTGTACGCATGACATTTGCAGAGCTTGGTATCGAAATTGAATTTTCTGGCAAAGGAGAAGCAGAACGTGGAGTAGTAATTGATATGGATCAAGAAAAGATGAAATCTTTAGGATTAAATCCAGATCAATTAAAATTCGGACAAACCGTTGTGTTAGTCGACCCAAAATATTATCGCCCTACAGAAGTAGAATTGTTAATAGGAGATCCTACAAAAGCACAAACTAAATTAGGCTGGAAACCGAAATATGATTTACCAGCACTGGTAAAAGATATGATTTTATCGGATTTAAACTTGATGAAAAAAGATCAGTATCTGAAAGAAGGTGGGTTTAAGAGCACTAATTATTATGAATAACAAAAACATTGCAATTATCGGATTAGGCTATGTGGGATTACCATTAGCCATAGAGTTTGCAAAAAAATATAAAGTACTAGGTTTTGATATTAACTCTTCTCGTGTTGAAGAATTAACTTCAGGAAATGATAGAACTCAAGAAGCAGATTTAGAAGGAATGAAATTTGCCATGAGTTTATCTGGTGATGCTGGATTATCATTTTCTTCTCAGCCTGAAGATTTAAAAAGTTGTAATGTTTTTATCGTTACTGTTCCTACACCCATAGATCAATTTAATGCTCCAGATTTAACACCATTATTAAAAGCATCTGAAATGTTGGGCAAGGTGCTTAAAGTTGGTGATCTAGTGATTTATGAAAGTACAGTTTACCCTGGTTGTACAGAGGAAGATTGCGTTCCTGTTCTAGAAAAATTTTCAGGATTAATTTTTAATAAAGATTTCTATTGTGGATATTCTCCAGAAAGAATTAATCCAGGAGATAAAGTAAATACTCTTACAAAAATCAAAAAAGTAACCTCGGGTTCTACAGCAGAAATTGCTGAAGTTGTTGATCAACTATATGCAAGCATTATTACAGCTGGAACTCACAAAGCACCAAGTATAAAAGTTGCTGAAGCAAGTAAAGCTATCGAAAATGCTCAACGTGATGTGAATATTTCTTTTGTGAATGAGTTGGCTTTAATATTTGATAGAATTGGTATCGATACAAATGA
Organism: uncultured Sphingobacterium sp.; assembly: GCA_964645385.1. Taxonomy (GTDB): domain Bacteria; phylum Bacteroidota; class Bacteroidia; order Sphingobacteriales; family Sphingobacteriaceae; genus CAJBVG01. The sequence goes on along the minus strand of CAZYBY010000291.1, from coordinate 2,612 downwards.
TGTATTGGATGCGGCAGGAACTAAATGGAATTTCTTAAAATACAAGCCAGGATTAGTTGGAGGGCATTGTATTGGTGTAGACCCTTATTACTTAGCACACAAAGCAGAATCATTAGGATATCACCCAGAAGTTATTCTTTCTGGAAGAAGAGTAAATGATAATATGGGAATGTATGTAGCCAATAAAGTGGTGAAATTAATGATTGGTAAAGGCCATATGATTAAAGGTTCAAGTTCTTTAATTCTAGGAATTACATTTAAAGAAAATTGCCCAGACGTTCGAAATACGAAAGTAGTAGATATTTATAATGAGCTTCTACAATTTGGAATTAATGTCGACGTTTATGATCCATGGGCGGATGCAAAAGAAGTGAAACACGAATATGGAATTAATATTCTTAACCAATTACCTGTTAAGAACTACGATTCAGTAATAGTAGCTGTAGCACATAATGAATTTTTATCAATCGACTTTAAAAAGTATAAGGAAAATAATGCCGTAATTTTTGATACTAAGGCGTGTATCGATAGGGCTTTAGTAGATGGGAGATTATAATTTGATATTAGACTATTTGACACTTGACTACTTGATATTATAGTCAAGTGTCAAGAAATCAAATGTCAATTAAATAAGAATCAAAATAAATGAACCAACTTATCCAAATGGTTGACCTTAAAGGTCAGTATCAAAAAATAAAACCTGAGATTGATTCTGCAATGATAGCATGTGTTGAATCTGCAGAATTTATTAATGGCAAAGCAGTTTCAGTTTTTTCTGAAAATCTAGCAAAATATGTTGGAGTAAAACATGTGATTCCCTGTGCTAATGGAACAGATGCATTACAAATAGCTTTAATGGCGTTGGATTTACAACCAGGCGATGAAGTCATTGTTCCTGCATTTACTTACGTTGCCACTGCCGAAGTAATTGCATTATTGCATTTAGTTCCTGTGATGGTTGATGTAATGCCTGAGGATTTTAGTATCAATTTAGAACAAGTAAAAAACGCAATAACACCAAAAACGAAAGCTATTGTTCCAGTGCATTTGTTTGGGCAATGTGCGGGCATGGAAGAGTTGTTAAACATTGCAAAGGATCATAATATCTATGTTGTAGAAGACACAGCTCAAGCCATAGGCGCAAAATATATTTTTAAGGATGGAAGTATACACCAAGCTGGAACTATGGGTCACATTGGTACAACTTCATTTTTCCCTTCTAAAAATTTAGGATGCTATGGAGATGGTGGTGCAATTTTTACCAACAACGATGCACTTGCTACTCGTTTAAAAATGATGGCCAATCATGGTCAATCTAAAAAATACCAACACGATGTTATCGGTGTAAACTCAAGACTGGATACGCTTCAAGCAGTTATACTAGATGTTAAACTACAACACTTAGACGAGTACTGCTCAGCTAGAAATGCTGTTGCAGATTATTACGATGCTCATTTAAAGGATATACCTGGAATTACCATTCCGAAACGTGTTTCAAATTCAACGCACGTTTTTCATCAATATACTATGAAGATTGCTGATGGAAAACGTGATGCACTTAAAACTTTTTTGCAAGAAAAAGGAATTCCATCAATGATATATTATCCAATTCCTTTGCATTTCCAAAAAGCATATCAAACCAACCGATTCCCTAGAGGAATTTTTCCTGTAGCAGAAGAGTTATGCAGCATAGTACTGTCTTTGCCAATTCACACAGAGATGACTGAGGAGATGATGAGCTTTATTATTGCAACAATTAAAGAATTCTACAAATAACGGTCCCCGAACGGAGCGGAGCGGAGTTGAGGGGCAAGAGTAGTTTGATTTTTTTCCTATCTTTACCCCTATGCAATACTTCAAACACGAAACTGCAATAATAGATGAACCTTGTATCATTGGAGAGGGTACAAAAATATGGCATTTCAGTCATGTGATGTCGAATTGTAAAATTGGAGAACGTTGTAATATCGGACAGAATGTTGTCATATCACCAGATGTAATTTTAGGTAGTAATGTTAAAGTTCAAAACAATGTTTCTATTTATACTGGAGTAACTTGTGATGATGATGTTTTTCTTGGTCCATCAATGGTATTCACTAATGTAATTAATCCTCGTTCAGCGATTAATCGTAGAGATCAGTATGCCAAAACACATGTTGGCAAAGGTGCAAGCATAGGTGCTAATGCAACTATAGTTTGTGGTCATGATATAGGAGAGTACGCCTTTATCGGCGCAGGTGCAGTAGTAACAAAAACAATTCCAGCTTTTGCATTAGTAGTAGGCAATCCAGCAAAACAAATTGGTTGGGTAGGAGAATACGGACATCGATTAGAATTTAACGCAGATGGTATTGCCATTTGCCCTGAGAGCAAACAAGAGTATAAATTGGAGAACAATAAGGTTAGTAGAATTAAGTAATTATTGTCGAAGCGCCCTTCGGCTACGCTCAGGGACCGCTTCGACGAACAATCAATAGTAATGAGTACAAAAACTAAATTCGCAGTAATAGGTTGCGGTCACATAGGCAAACGCCATGCAGAAATGATTTCTCGTAATCAGGATGCAGAATTAGTAGCATTAATAGATGTTAAAAAGAAAGAAGATTTGGGAA
>CAZYBY010000290.1:0-6320 GCA_964645385.1 uncultured Sphingobacterium sp. | reverse complement strand
AAGAATCTTATTAACTAAATCACCCTTGTTGGTTAAAAATATTAATCCTGATGAATCTTTATCTAATCTTCCGATTGGAAAAATTCTAGTACTATGATTAACAAATCTAACGATATTATCTTTTACTCCCTCTTCGGTTGTTGAAGTAACACCTACGGGCTTATTAAGAGCAATAAAAACAATATCTTCTTCTTCTAATGGTTCTAGTTCATTCCCATTAACTCTAACTCTATCACGAGGTTTAACTTGATCACCGATTACAGCACGCTTTCCATTGATAAAAACATTGCCTTTTTCTATATGTCTATCGGCTTCGCGCCTTGAACATAAACCAGATTCGGCTATGAATTTATTGAGACGCATTATTTTAATTTGTTAATTTGTTAATATTTAGAATTTAGATATTAGATTTTAGATATTAGAATTTTGATTTAAGAATTTAGAATTTTAAAAAATTTATCTTAGTTCAGCATTAAGCGCTTCCAATGCTGACATTCCTGGACAAAGCTCTTTTTCAGTAAGTTGATTTAAAGGAGTATCAACTGTATTAATTACTTGATGAAGATCTTTAGAATGTGGTTCAATATAAATTAAGCCTGTTAAGATTTCACCATTTATTTTAGTCTTTTGTAAAGCGTTTATAGCCGACATTCTATCTTCTGGATTCCATTCACTTTCTAATTTGTGGAGATGTAAATGTGAACCATCGTGCAGAGTGATATTTTTGTCAGTGCCTTCTTCGTAATTCGTAACAATTTCTTCTTGAAGAGGAACAAAATCAACTGTAGAAGTTAATTCAATATGTTCACGTACATAGTCGTAAGACTTAGTAGAACCTGGGTTGTTGTTGAAAGTAACACAAGGTGAAATTACATTGATTAGTGCAAAACCTGGGTGTTTAATTGCTGCTTTTATTAGTGGTAATAATTGAGATTTATCTCCAGAAAAACTTTGAGCAACAAAACCTGCACATAATTCTAAAGCTAAGCTAGGAAGGTCTATCGCATTAAACATATTTACTGAACCTGCTTTGCTTTTAGAACCCTCATCAGCAGTTGCGGAATCTTGTCCTTTTGTTAAACCATAGCAACCATTGTTCATTACAATGTAAACCATGTTTAAATTTCTACGAATAACATGAACAAATTGTCCCATGCCAATAGATGCTGTATCACCATCACCAGAAACACCGAAATAAATCAATTCTTTATTTGCAAGATTTGCACCTGTAGCAACTGAAGGCATTCTTCCGTGAACAGAGTTGAATCCATGCGATTGGCTTAAGAAATATGCAGGTGTTTTTGATGAACAACCAATACCTGAAAGTTTTGCTAAACGATGAGGTTCGATCGATAGTTCAAAACATGATTGAACTATTGCAGCACTAATAGAATCGTGTCCACATCCTGCACATAAAGTAGATAAAGAACCTTCATATACTGTTTTTGTATAACCAAGATCATTGGTTTTTAAATCAGGGTGACGAAATTTTGGACGTATATAAGTCATGTTATTAAGCTTTAGATTTAATAGTATTTACAATATGATCAGCAGTTATTGGCATACCATCATAATTCAATACAGAAATAATATTTTGAGGATTTACTTGAAGTTCATTCACTAATAAAGTTTTCATTTGAGCATCTCTATTTTGCTCAATTAAATAAACTTTTTTATGCGCAGCGATAAATTCGTTTACACTTTCGTGGAAAGGGAATGATCTAATACGCATAGCATCAAAATGTTTACCTTCATCAGCTAACATATCAATTGCTTCTTTAGCAGCATATATTGATGTTCCAAAGAAAATCAATCCATGTTCATTTTCATTTTTATCCTGATAAAATTCGGGTGCAGGAACTCTATTTTTCATAGTATCCCACTTCAATTCTAAGCGTTGCATGTTGCGAACATAAGCATCACTATCTTCAGTATAAGTTGCAAATTCGTCGCGAGAAGTACCTCGAGTAAAATATGAACCCTTTGTAGGATGAGTTCCTGGATAAGTTCTATATGGAACTCCATCACCATCAATATCTAAGTATCTACCCCATCTTTCAATTTTATCTAAGTCTTCAGCATTTAAGACCTTTCCACGATTCATTTTTTTCGAATCGTCCCATTTCAAAGGAGCACAAACGTGATCGTTCATTCCTAGATCCAAATCAGTTAACATGATAATTGGAGTTTGAAAGAATTCAGCTAATTCAAATGCTTCGGCTGTCATTTCAAAACACTCTGTTGGAGTTGAAGGGAAAACTAATGCATGTTTAGTATCACCGTGTGATGCATATGCAGAAGCAATTATATCTGATTGTTGTGTACGAGTAGGCATTCCTGTAGAAGGTCCGCTTCGTTGTACATCAATAAGTACTAATGGAATTTCAGCAAAATAAGCTAGACCAAGGAATTCGGACATTAATGAAACACCCGGACCACTTGTAGCTGTAAATGCACGAGAGCCATTCCAGTTAGCACCAATGGCCATACCCACTGCGGCTAATTCATCTTCAGCTTGAACAATAGCGAATAAGTTTTTACCAGAAACAGGATCAACTCTATATTTTTTTGCATAATCAGTAAAAGCTTCGACAACTGATGTTGATGGAGTAATTGGGTACCAACTAGCAACAGTAGCACCAGCATAGATTGCACCTAAGCCACAAGCTGAGTTGCCATCTAACATGATGGAATCGCCTACTAAATCTCTTCTTTCTAAACGAATATCTAATGGATATTCATAATGATCGAAGATGTATTGACGACCCATTTCAAGGGCTTTAATATTAGGTGCAATTAACTTTTCTTTTCCTTGGAATTGCTCCGCAAGAAGATCAGCTAATACTTGCATTTCAATATTTAACAATGCTGATAATGCACCAACGTAAATGATATTTTTGAACAACTGACGTTGACGTGCATCTTGGTATTCGCGAATACACATTTCCATTAATGGAACACCTATGTAGTTAATGTCTTCACGAATATATTCTGGATTAATACCTTTGGTACTATCGTATAAAAAATATCCTCCAGGCTTAACACTGTTCACATCATTTTTCATGCTTTGTGGATTAACACAAACCATTAAATCGACGCCAGCTCTTCTACCTAAATAGCCTTTTTCACTTACACGAACATCGTACCAAGTAGGTAATCCTTGAATGTTTGAAGGGAAAATATTTTTGGGTGTAACAAAAATTCCCATTCTGAAAATTGCTTTTGCAAATAATAAATTTGCTGAAGCTGAACCTGTACCATTTACGTTCGCAAATCGAACGACAAAATTATTTACTTTACTGCGATCTGACATTGATTCCCTGCTTTTGTAACACTATAAAAGAATTTTTGCATATCCCAAGCAGATGTTGGGCAACGTTCTGCGCATAATCCGCAATGCAAACAAACGTCTTCATCTTTCACCATAACACGCTTCGTACCAGGAACAGCATCTGAAACCAGAATTGCTTGTTCGTGGTTATTCGCAGGTATATTAAGTTTATTTCTTAAAACCATTTCGTCGTCTTCGTTTGGTGTGAACGTAATACAAGAGGTAGGACAAATATCTACGCAAGCATCACATTCAATACATTTATTTTCAGAGAAAACAGTTTGTACATCACAATTCAAACAACGTTGAGCTTCTTTATATCCAAGTTTATGATCGAATCCTAATTCTACCTCAACTTTTCTATTACTTAAAGCAAGTGTTTTATCAACCATTGGAACATGATGGCGATTGTCTGTTTCTACAGAACTATCATAACTCCATTCATGAATACCCATTTTCTGACTAACTAGATTTACGAAAGGAGAAGGTCGGTTTGTAAGACTTTCACCCTGACAAAATAAATCTATTGATATAGCAGCTTGATGACCTTGAGCCACTGCTGTAATAACATTTTTCGGTCCAAATGCAGCATCACCACCAAAGAAAACTTTTGGTAATGTTGACTGGAAGGTTAATGCATCAACAACAGGCATATTAGATTTATTAAATTCTAAACCTAAATCGCGTTCTATCCATGTAAAACTAGTAGACTGACCTATCGCGATTAACACGTCATCAGCTTCAATAAATACATCAGCTTCACCAGTACTTACTAACTCTCTTCCACCTTTGTCATCATATTTTGCTTCGACTTTTTCGAACATCATTCCTTTTAATTTTCCGTTTTCAACAACGAAACTTTTTGGAACATGACAGTCTAAAATTGGAATATCTTCGTGCATTGCATCTTCAATCTCCCAAGGAGAAGCACGCATTTCATTGAATGGACTTCGAACCACTACTTTTACTTCCGTTCCACCTAAACGACGTGAAGTACGACAACAGTCCATCGCAGTATTTCCACCACCTAAAACAATTACTTTTTTACCGATAGATGCAGTATGCTCAAATGCAACACTAGCAAGCCATTCAATACCTATGTGAATATTTGCATCACCTTCTTTTCTACCAGGCAATTCATATAAATCTCTTCCTTTAGGTGCACCAGTACCAACAAAAACAGCATCATAATCTTTAGATAAAACATCTTTTAAACTTTCAACGCGTTTTTTAAATTGAGTATGAATTCCCATATCTAATATGAATCCAACTTCTTCGTTAATTACGTGTTCAGGTAAACGGAAAGAAGGTATCTGACTACGCATCATTCCTCCACCACGATCTTGATCATCGAACAAATGAATTTCATAACCAAGCGGTGCTAAATCTCTTGCAACCGTTAATGATGCTGGACCACCACCAATTAAGGCAACCTTTTTACCATTCGATGGAAAAGGTGCTTTTGGCATTAGAGCACTTACCCCAGATTTATTATCAGCGGCAACACGCTTTAGTCGACAAATAGCAACTGGTTCTTCCTCTACTCTACCTCTACGGCATGCAGGTTCGCATGGGCGATCGCACGTTCTACCTAAAATTCCTGGGAAAACATTAGATTCCCAATTCACCATATATGCCTCAGTATATTTTTGAGCAGCAATCAAACGGATGTATTCAGGTACGGGAGTGTGTGCAGGACAAGCATATTGGCAATCTACCACCTTGTGGTAGTACTCAGGATCCTTAATATCGGTTGGTTTCAAATTGATGAGTTTAATTAAAAAGCAAACAAAATCAAGCCCTTTTAAAAGGGTCGATATGCCAAATTTATTGCTTTTTGTTAATTAAACAAGGCTTATTTTATCCACATATTGAGTACTGAGTAATAGGTATTGAGTAATGAGAAATAATTTATTAAAAACAATTTAAACCCCTAAATACTCAATTCTCAATTCTTGTAACTAGAATTCGGACCATCGGTAACCTTTTAAATCAAAACCAGCAAGGTCGAGCACTCTGTCGACCACTGTTGATGCTAGATCTTCAAAAGTATTTGGAAGAGAATAAAATGAAGGGTTTGCGGGGCATATTATCCCACCTGCTTCTGTAACCGTCTTCATGTTATTGATATGAATTAAACTAAATGGAGTATCGCGAACAACCATTATTAGCTTACGTCTTTCTTTTAGAATAACGTCCGCAGCTCGAGTCATTAAATCATTTGAAACCCCAGTTGCCACTCTGGCTAATGTACCCATACTACATGGGCAAACAATCATAGTATCGTACTTGGCAGAACCCGAAGCAAACGGAGCCATGAAATCATTCTTGTCGTAAAAATCAAAGCCATAATTTTCATACTCCTTATTATGCAGTTCGTAATCCCAAACTTGTTTAGCATTATCAGACATTACAACACCAACTTTATCAAGATCTGTTCTAATGCTTTTCAACTTGTCGAGTAGCACTTTAGCATAAATAGAACCACTTGCACCGGTAATACCAACTATAATTTTTCGTTTCATTATTTTTAAACCTAAATTTAGGCAAGATGTTTGTAGTAAATATAGAAATAAAAAAGGGCCGAAAGATTGCTCTTATCGACCCTACATCTACCTATGAAAAACATGCCCTTTCGGGCATTTCAAAGCTAGAAAATAATATTTTAATTTGCAACAACTATTTTACAAATATTTAAAACACTAAAAATGAACAAATTAAGAATAACATATTCAATATTACCATTTTTAATTATTTCAACTCTATTATTTGTTTCTCCTGTCAAAGCAGAAGATAAATTAACCTGGCTAAGCTTTGAACAAGCTGTAGAATTACAATCAAAAGCTCCCAAAAAAATTATTATAGATGTGTATACTGATTGGTGTGGTTGGTGTAAGAAAATGGACAAATACACCTATACAAATGATAGTGTAATTAAATATATTAATGCTAATTACTACTTAGTAAAATTAAATGCAGAGCAAAAAGA
>CAZYBY010000289.1:0-3521 GCA_964645385.1 uncultured Sphingobacterium sp. | reverse complement strand
TTTAAAGGTTCAGATGATAACTTAGCATTTTTAAAGTAGTTAATAACACTTTCATCTTTTTGAATTTTCTTTGTTAATTCTTCTAAAAGATATTCGGCAATTGGGTCATTTGCTGATTCTAATTTCGATGCTAATAATTGTCTGTTTTCTTTTTCTTTCTCAATATTGAAATGTAATAATCGATTAGCAGTTGCTAAAGAGAAGATACTCAAAATTAAAACAACTAGTAATATATTAAGATAATCACGCTTTCTACTTTTCGATCGTTCGAGTATGATCAGGAAAATAGTATTTGCGTAGAATAAAATGTTTACTCCTGTAATAATTGATTTTGAAATTACTATGAGTAGTAATGCAAAAATGAATACGTTTAGTTTTTCCCTTTTACTTAGAAAGAATTGATGAAATACTCCAATTAACATATCGTTTATTAAATAAAACGAATACATCATTAAGCTTAAAGTGAAGAACCCTAAAATACTATATCCATCTAAACTTAGAATATTAGCTAATTCGAATGATATGTTTGAATTCGAAACTAATCCTTCGAATAAAAAGTCAATAGCATCTAAAATAAAGTAAGAACTAAAAATAAATAAGATGGTTAGTATATAGCTCTTTCTGGAATCGTATACTCTAAAGTTTAAATCTTTAATTCTATCAAAAAGAAAATATACAATCCAATGTATTAATAATAGATTGATGATTAAATCGCCTAAAGAGGGAAGTAAAAAACTACTAGCATATTTTTCCGGACTAAATACTGGCAATTGATAAATGGCACTTGGAACATTCCAATACATACTTGCAGAGCGAATAATTAGTATGCTTAGCAGAACGAATAAAAACGAAGCGATTGTTTCTCCTTTATTCCATAGGTATGTAGCGAAACCATTTAGGGTTAAGTAGCTAAATACAAATATTAATATCCAACCAATAATAATTAAAGTAGGAGGGTTAGCATTGTATTTATCTATATTAATACTAATGCTGAATAAATTTTTGTCGGATAAATCTTTTATAATGTATCCTTTATTTTTAACAAAAGAATTTATTTCGATATAATCTCGAACACCTAATCGAGGATTGTATTTGTTGCTTAGATATTCGTTTTGATAATTATATTCTTTATAAACATTTAATAAGTTTAAAATTTTTGAATTGCCTAATGTTTTTTGTTGAATAATGTACCAACCATTATCTAACTTTCGAAAATTATTGCCCTCTTTAATTTTTAAATGATCGACATCTGGAATTACCGACGACTTCGACCAAAAAGCAATTTTGCCGTTTTGATAAATAATAGTAATGAAAGGATTTTCTTTCGTGAGGTTAATGTATTTCTCCCAGTTTCTATTTTTATGAATTGCTAGGTAATCTTTAGCGATGGAATCTAAGCTCGGATTATTACTGAATTCCGACATCAATTTATCGTACGACTGGATTTCTTCGCTAAGCGCTTGCCCAGCTCTAGCTTCAACAATATCAGGCTTAGTCCATAAGCCTATCAACTGAACAAGCAGGATAAGGAATATAGTAATGAAGAAAAAATTACGACTATTTCTTAGATATTTGGACACAGTTCATTTAATAGAACACTAATTTAGCAAAACATTATCGTTTTTCCACTCTGCGGCTTCCATCGTATAGCTCATATTCTAATAAACGACATTCTAGTTTACTATTGAAGAATTCAATTTTACGTTCCGCTTTTAATCCAACTTTTTTTGCAAGGTTAGGACTTGCAGTAAAAATATATCCAAAATATCCTTTGGCTTCTTTTTTCATATAATCGCCCATCGCTTTATAGATAAGCTCTAACTCATCATAGTTACCCAAGCGTTCCCCATATTCAGGGTTGAACATAACAATTCCTTTTCCATCAGGACAAGGTGTTTCGCGAAAATCTTCTAAACGAAAAGTAATGTGTTGATCAACTCCTGCAGTTTTAGCATTTGATTTTGCAGCATGCAGTGCAATAGGATCTAAGTCGCTAGCGATAATTTGAAAATCAATTGTTTTTTTAACCGCTAAACGAGCTTCATGTCTTAGTTTTTCATAATATTCATCATTATAACCCTTAATATGCATAAAACCATAATTACTACGAAGCAAGCCGGGGATTCTATTTAAAGCAATCATTGCAGCTTCAATAGCAAGAGTTCCAGAACCACACATAGGGTTTACGAAATTCGAATTTTTATCCCACTTAGTTGCCAAGATAGTTGCAGCAGCAAGGCTTTCTTGCATTGGAGCCAAACCTGGTTGTTTTCTATATTGATGTTTAGAAAGAGTCTCTCCACTTGTATCTAAATAAATAGATATATCCATTTCTTTCCAGAAAAGATGAACTACAGTTTTATGTCGATCTGGTCCAGAATTAGGGCGCATATCAGTTTTATGACGAAAACGATCAACAATAGCATCTTTCAATTTTACATTGGCAAAAAGGTTATTATCAATAGTATCGTTCTGAACATTAGAGGTAATCGATATATATCCATCAACATCTAAAAGGTCTTCCCAAGGAAGTTTAATGGCATGATCATAAAGTTCATCAGCATTTTTAGCCATACCTTCCGACCATTGCCAAAGCACCTGATTACCAGTGCGAATATTCATATTTAACTTAATACAATCGTTTAAAGTGCCTTCAATTGCAACTCCAGTCATCCAATGCTCGGTAACTGTAAATCCCAATTGATGAACTTCTTCGCTTAAGTATGAAGACATGTATTTAGGGCAGGTAATAACAATTCTGCTCTCTTTTGTAAATGAAATACTCATTCTGCAAAGCTATACAATCATTCTCAAAAAGCATTTAATTGTAAAAAATTAGTTTGATAAGGGGAAAATGGAAAGATTTATATTAAGTTTAAAATCGTTTAACCAAAAACTTGTATGAAAAAATCGATTATTTACTCATTAGCAATTTGCGTTAGCATCGCTGGAATTAGTCAGCCAAGCTATGCAAAAAGAAAGAAGAAGGATACTCCTCCTCCTGCAGCCGAAGCTCCAAAAAAGGATGCTAAGAAATCTATAAAAGAAGTAACGAAGCCTACAAAAGCAAAAGAAGGCTTGTTCACTTTATACCAAGACACCACAAATGGCTCGGTGTATATGAAAATTCGAAAAGACCAATTGAATAAAGAGTTTGTCTATTTTAATTATTCTGAAAATGGTGCTGTTAGTGCAGGATTTTTTAAAGGCTCTTTCCGCGATAATGAAGTATTTAGTATTAAAAAATATTATGATAAAATAGAATTCGTAAAAGAAAATACGAGTTATTATTTTGATGCTAGCAATGCAATTTCAAGATCTGCAGATGCAAACATCAACAAACCAATTTTAGCAAGTTTGAAAATTGTAGCTGAAGAAGGTGATAATTATTTAATTAAGGCTGATGAATTGTTTTTGGTAGAGAATCTATCACAAATAAAACCTTCACCAAATCCGAATGCTCGTCCGGGTTCTTCATTTAGCTTAGGACAATTAAGTAAAGAGAAAACAAAATTTTCTAG
>CAZYBY010000288.1:0-1609 GCA_964645385.1 uncultured Sphingobacterium sp. | reverse complement strand
TAGATTTGTTTTTTACAATGATTCCAGATTTCGGACACAAAGAAACAGGTAAGTATTTAGATTCTAAAATGTAATAATGGAGAATATTCAAAATATGGTCTCTTTTGTCAGAGAACATTTTAACTCAGATAAATTCATTCCTCTTCACGAACCGCGTTTCAGAGGCAATGAAAAAAAATATTTAGCAGAAACCATCGATTCTACATTTGTATCTTCAGTAGGTGCATTCGTTGATCAGTTCGAAAATATGATGCAGGACATTACGGGCGCAGCGAAATCTGTAGCCGTGGTAAATGGAACTGCTTCTTTACAGGTCGCTTTGAGGTTGGCTGGTGTGAAAAAAGATGAGGAAGTTATCACACAAGCGCTTACTTTTATAGCGACAGCTAATGCAATTGTTTACAACAATGCAGTTCCGGTGTTTGTAGACGTGGATTTAGATACTATGGGACTTTCTTCTAAAGCACTGGATAATTTTTTAGAAGAATTTGGAGAAATTCGTGAAGATGGCTGTTACAATAAATCAACCGGGCGAAGAATTGCGGCTTGTATGCCGATGCATACCTTTGGTTTCCCAGTACATTTGGATGAATTATTAGCGGTTTGCAACAAATGGCAGATTCCCTTGGTAGAAGACGCTGCAGAATCTCTTGGAAGTTTTTACAAAGGAAAACATACAGGAAGCATCGGTTTGATCAGCGGTTTTTCGTTCAATGGAAACAAAGTAGTAACCAGTGGTGGCGGTGGTGCAATTATCACCAATGATGTAGAATTAGGAACGCAGGCAAAGTATCTGACAACCACAGCAAAACGCCCACATCCTTACGAATTTTTCCACGACGAACTGGGTTACAATTTCAGAATGCCCAATCTGAATGCAGCTTTGGCTTGTGCTCAATTGGAATCATTAAATGGTTTTCTTGAAGACAAAAGAATTTTAGCAAATAAATACGCTGAATTTTTCAATGATTCAGGAATTAAATTTAGACAGGAAATTGCCGATACAAAAGCAAATTATTGGTTGATGTGTGTTGAGTTGAATAACAAAGCGGAAAGAGAAGAATTTTTAAAAAATACAAATGACCAAGGCATAATGACACGCCCGATTTGGAATTTGATGTACCGTTTGCCAATGTACGCACATTGTCAGCGTGATTCTCAGACAAATGCCGAGTTTTTAGAAGAAAGAATAGTTAACATTCCCAGCAGTGCCAGATAATATGGAAAAAATATATATAATAGGAGCTTCAGGATTCGCTAAAGAAGTATGTAACTTATTGTTTACTGAAAAGTTGTTTGAAGTGGCAGGATTCATCGATTATCAACCTAAAGAAGCAAATTTACTGTATAATGGTAAGGAGTATCCAATTTTAAATGAGGAGTACTTCTTAGGTAATGAGGAGTTTAAAGGAGCTAATGTTGTAATAGGTGTAGGAAGCCCTAATATTATTAAAAAAATATTTGAAACTTATAAAGACTATAATTTTCCAAATATTATCAGCAAACATGCCGTTGTAGGAAATGATGTTTGGTTTGGTAAAGGAAATGTTATCACTCAGAATGTAATATTTACAACGAATATTAAAGTAGGAGATGGAAATATATTTAA
>CAZYBY010000287.1:0-5350 GCA_964645385.1 uncultured Sphingobacterium sp. | reverse complement strand
ATTTGCATATTAATTAATGAACATGCAATTCCTAAAATTAATGTTTGTTGGAAAAGTGTTAATTTATTATTAATAATTAATTCTTCTTCAGTAATATCTTGTTCAATTACAGTATTACTTATTTCTTCTTTTTCCATTGTTGTAACTAAATTCATCATTTCAACAATATAATCATAATAATGTTGAATTAAATATTCAATTGACGAATTAGGTGTTGTTTCGGGAATTACTAATGCTTGTCTAATATATGCAACATCGATAATCATTATTCAACCTTTATAAATTTATCTTTATATATATCATTTAATTGTGAAGCGTTACGAGTTTTTGGGTCTATACCTGATTGTTTCGGTAATTCTTGACCAACCTCTAAACGTGCATCTCGGTCTTTTTCTGTTTCGACAAAACCGAAAGCATATAATTGTTTAAATTGTTCAGATTGTCAACTTAACTAATTAGTTAATCTCACCCTCAAGTACTGCGAATTCTCAATCAAGTGTCCGTTGCTTCCCCAGTAGGAGTTCACATGGTTTGCGGGGAAATATAAGTATCCGTCTTTGCTCCAAAATGGTTCGTCTATACCGTTGGGCATCCATTCTTTGAAACTAAAACTTTTTACTAGGGTAATTTTTTTAGATGATATTCGATAGATATCCATATCTGTGCTTAACGAATACGGATTTTCATTCATTGATATTAAGTACTGCTTATCTGGGGAGATGAGTGGGTAATCGACCAAGCTTATTGTTGTAGTTAAGTTCGTTTTGTCGATCAATTTAAAATCCCAACTCTCCCAATATATTCCGAAGATGATATAGGAGTTCAGAAAATCGATGCGACCAATGTACTGGTAAACTTGAATGTCTTCTTCGGCATTCGGATTATCGATAAACTTTAGGGTTTTCTTTGATGATTTTAAAGTTATTACCCCATTCACTTTTTTGTGTAAGCTGGTATCTATGGTGATGTGATTTACTGCGGTGCTCTTTTTAGTATCGTATAATTTCTTGTCGATTATTTCAATCTTCAACATTTTCCTAGCTAATTCCGATTCTTCTATCGCAACATCTTCTGTATTCTCCATTTCTTTTTGAATGAGATACAAGTCTGAATCTTGAAGTAAAATAATTTTGCTAGTGTCTAATTTAAATTCAGGACTAATGCATCTACTCTCGGCATGAGCAAACTGCGTAGCTGAACTATTGACAAATAGTAGGAGTAGATAAAATATCAAACGAGCTTGCATGTCCTAAAATAAACATTTTTTTTGATCCCGTTAGCTATTGGGATAGACGAAAGACTAACGACGAACGACGAAGGACCAAGGACGATGGACGAGTGTCGAGGGACGAAAAAACAAATTCCATTACTCAATGTTAAAAAACAATGAGCTCCCCTACCACCCTCCGATTAATCCTTGGCGATCAGCTGAACAGTAAACATTCTTGGTTTAAGAAAGTTGATGATAAGGTAATGTATGTGATGATGGAAATACGAAGTGAAACGGATTATGTAAATCATCATATACAAAAGGTTTTAGGAATATTTGCAAGTATGCGAAACTTTGCAGAACATTTACGATCTGAAGGTCATCAAATTATTTATATCAAACTAAATGATTCAAATAATCTTCAACAATTTGGCTTAAATATCAATAATCTTATACAACAATTTCGTATTGATAAATTTGAATACCTCTTACCTGATGAATATCGTGTAGATGAACATCTAAAACTATTTTGTAATTCTTTAATTATTCATTCTGAAGCATTCGATACAGAACATTTCTATACTTCTCGAACAGAGATAAAAGAATTTTTCAAAGGGAAGAAAACTTACCTTCTGGAATCTTTCTATCGTTATATGCGCAAAAAACATTTGGTGTTAGTTGATGATGACTTACAACCTTATATGGGTAAATGGAATTTCGATGCAGATAATCGAGAGAAGCTGCCGAAAAATCATAGACCAATTGCTCCGCTTTGTTTCCATAATAATATAGAAGATATTTATCTCGAAATTAAATCTGCAAATATTAATAGCATAGGAACTGTTCAGGCAAATGATTTCCTTTGGCCTATAAATAGAGAACAAGCTTTACAATTATTAAATTTCTTTATAGAAAATTGTTTAGCACAATTCGGAACGTATCAAGATGCTATGTCTCCCAATGAATGGAGTATATATCATTCACGCTTGTCGTTTGCGTTAAACATCAAAATAATTAGTCCGAAAGAGGTAATAGATGCTGCAATAGCTAAATATTTCTCAGCTTCAGGTCAAATAGAATTTCATCAATTAGAAGGTTTCGTTCGACAAATAATCGGTTGGCGAGAATATATGCGTGGTATTTATTGGGCTCAAATGCCTGATTATGCTGAATTAAATTTCTTTAATCATGATAGAGCATTACCTACCTGGTTCTGGACAGGCAATACTAAAATGAATTGCTTAAAACATGCAATTCAACAATCGCTACATTATTCTTATGCACATCATATCCAACGATTAATGATTACGGGGAATTTTGCATTGCTTACTGGTATTCATCCAGATGAAATTGATCAATGGTATTTAGGTATTTATATTGATGCCTTTGAATGGGTAGAAATAACCAATACCCGAGGAATGAGTCAGTTTGCCGACGGAGGTATCGTAGGCACTAAGCCTTATGTGAGTTCTTCAAGTTATATCAATAAAATGAGTTCCTACTGCGGAACATGTTACTATAATTATAAAGAAAAAACTAGCGAGAAATCTTGCCCATTCAACAGTTTGTATTGGAATTTCTACCATCAACACGAACCTAAACTCAGTAACAACCCACGCATTGGGATGATGTATAACGTTTGGAACAAAATGCATAGCGAACAGAAGGAGGCCTTGCTGAAAAGAGCAGAGTGGTGTTTGGGGAATGTTGAGTTACTGTAAAACAGTTACAGGACGCTAGACAATGGACTATGGACTAATGACTATGGACGCTGGACATTGGATTATGGACCAACCACTATGGACAAAATTCCAAGCACCAAAATTTGTTTGTAATATTTTATTACTTATTTTAGTAACTTATTACAAACTTTAACAATTTAAATAACCAAAACTATCATGAAAAAACATGTACTTTATGCAATAAGCGGTTTTGCTTTATTGTCTTCATCAATTCTATTTACATCTTGCGATACTAAGCAGGGAATAGAAGTAAAATTTAATCAAGACGTTGAACAAATTGTAGAAATCCTACCTCGTACTCAGTTACGTATCGATACAGTTGTTGAAATCACTTCTAATTTAGATTCACTTTTAGCAGCTAACGATGCTACTCGCGATGATATAGGAAGCATAACAATTGCATCAGTTGATGTAGGGCTTTGCGATTCTTTAGGTAACGATGATTATAACCAAAACTTTAACAATTTCGACTCTGTTGGTGTTCGAGTATTTGTACCGAATGATAATACAGTTCCAGATGTTTTAGTAGCTTATTCCGCAGTACCAACTGGATTATGGGGCTTCGGAGTTGGTTTAACTCAAAATGATTTCGATTTCATTCCTTATGCTACGAAAAACAAATTTAGCGTTCGTTATTTAAGCACATTAAAAACTCCTATTACTGCAAAAAAATTCGTAAAAGTAAAAATGCGCCTAAATGTTGGTGTAAATATTTAAGATATTTTTTTAGTTGATTCTTATTAAAGGTCGGTCATTGGGAAACCGGCCTTTTTTGTTTTTAAGGGTTTTGTTACTCCTTTCCAATCGGCACAAATCAAAGTCTGATCAAATGTATTACGGCTACGCTAAGGACCGTTCTTTGGACTATGGACCAACGACTAAGGACTAATTTATTATATTTGCACCATCATGAATAAAGTAGAAATCCTTGCTCCTGTTGGTTCTTTTGAGAGTTTGCAAGCAGCAATAAATGCCGGCGCTGATGCTATTTACTTCGGTGTAGAACAACTCAATATGCGTACTCGTTCTAGCGCACCAATCGTAATTTCAGATATCGAAAAAGTCAGCAATACTTGTCACGATGCAGGTATTAAGGCATATATCACTTTAAATACAGTGATGTATGAGCACGATATGAATTTGCTTCAAACTATTTTAGCTGAAGTAAAGAAACATAAGATTGATGCTGTTATTGCATCAGACTTTGCCGTAATGCAGTTCTGCCAGCAAATGCAAATACCTTTACATATTTCTACTCAAGCCAATGTTAGTAATATAGAATCGGTACAGTTCTTCTCGGCATTTGCTGATGTGGTTGTACTCGCTCGCGAACTTACCCTAAAGCAAGTAGAACAAATTAATAAGGAAATAGTACGCAGAGAAATTAAAGGCCCTTCTGGTAATTTAATAAAAACTGAAATTTTTGTTCACGGGGCATTGTGTATGGCAGTATCGGGCAAATGCTATTTAAGTCTACACGAACAGAATGCCTCTGCTAATCGCGGTGCTTGTGTTCAAAATTGCAGAAGATCTTATAAAGTAATTGATGTAGAGTCGAATGAAGAATTATTAATCGACAATGAATACATTATGTCTCCCAAAGATTTATGTACCATACACGTGCTCGATCAAATTATAGATGCTGGTGTTAGTGTATTAAAAATCGAAGGGCGTAGCAAAGGTCCGGAATATGTACACATTACCACCCAATGCTACAAGGAAGCAGTCGAAAGCATTTCATCTAATACTTATACTTCTGAGAAAATTGCAGAATGGCAAACGCAATTAGATTCGGTATACAATCGTGGTTTTTGGGAAGGTTATTACATGGGCAGAAAACTTGGCGAGTGGACTAATACTCCAGGTTCAATAGCTACCGAAAAGAAAGTGTTTTTAGGTAAAGGCACTAAGTACTATCCGAAAATTAACATTGCTGAATTCTTAATTGAAACAGGAACAATTTCAGTTGGAGATACTATTATGATTACAGGAAATGAAATCGGCATGCATAAGGAAGTATTGAATACTTTAATTGTAGATGGAAAAGAAGCCGAAGTAGCAAATAAAGGTCAGAAAATTACTTTCCCATTTGCCATTAAAGTGGGCAGTAACGATAAGTTGTACAAGGTTGTAGAGAACGTCAATGCCTAAAATTATTCATTATAGAAATAAATGCATAGGCTGTGGTATATGCTACGAAATACAGCCCGACTTATGGCGAATGTCGACCAAAGATGGTAAGGCAACACTTGTTCATTCCATCAACAAAAAAGAAATCTACCAACTCGAACTCAACCCACACAACCAAGAACAATTGGATGAGGTAATAGTGGCATGCCCTGTGAAGATAATAACCCTAAGATAAATGCTCACCGACCCTTCTCCCGATAGCTATCGG
>CAZYBY010000286.1:0-2005 GCA_964645385.1 uncultured Sphingobacterium sp. | reverse complement strand
GAAATTTCATTGTTTCTTATTATGTTATTTGATAAGTTAGAAGTAGAAGATGTGCTTGAACTACTTCCTGACATATTAAATCCGAAGAACGAAGAAGATGTTGAAGAATTGTCACCAATGAATTTATTGTTTTCAATTAAACAATTATTTGCATTATGCATAAATATTGGTGTACCCTTTGTAGATCCTGAAAGTAATTCTACTTTGAAATTTCTAAAGGTTACATAATTAACATTATTAAACTCAACTACAAACCCTGTTGGGTCAAGGGCATCTGAAAGATGAGATATTGTAGATTTATTACCATTAATCGTTAAGGTATTTGTTGAACTCATCCATGGTATATTGCTAAAGCTAACCTTTCCTGAATATGTGTTAGAGTCAACATTTAACACTATCGGACCACTCATTCCACAATCCCTAAGATTTGAAATAAAACTTGCAAAACTAGTAAAGTTCGTGCTACTTGATGGTAATGTAGCATTCAAGGTATATGTACCACTTAGTGGATTACATACATTTATCGTTTTTGTAATAGTGTCATTCTGTGCATTTGCGTCCGCGCCCCCATTCGGATTTTTAGTCCAGGCTTTTATAATATATGTTCCTGATGTCAAAGTAGAACTACCTAAAGTTAATGTAGTATCTTTTGTAGATAGTAAGGAACCGGTATAGTTAACTGTGCTTTGTAATACACCATTTATAGACCAATCTATGCCAAAACTGCTAAGTGTTGTACTTCCCATATTTTGTGCTTTCGCAGTGAATAGGACAGATCCCGGACTTATTTGACCTATTAATGATGGAAACGCTGTTAATCCAACATCTATACCTGCAGCCGCACCGAAATTAATTTTCATGTGAGGGTGGTTCGCAACAGAACTTGCCATACCTGTCGGTAAAGAAGCTGTTCCGGTTGAGTACTTTGTTGAATTAGTAGTATAAGCTGGAACAGATGCTGCTCCATCATAAAAGAAATTAATTGTCGAACTACTTCCAGTTGCTGCTGGCTGACTGTATTCACACAATATAGCCAAATTTGCACCTGCACTTGTATTGAAAGTATATGGTGTCGTAAACGCTATGTTTCTCCATCCTGCTGCTGACCCCACAAAAGCTTGCGGATCTCCATCAAATACTTTTGTTGCACCAACAATCGCATTAGCCCAATCTAACGTACCAGCACCCCAGTCAACGGCTGAAATATTTTTTACATATATTTTCCAATTTACACCAGCAACATAAGATCCTGTAGCAGACTGTCTATTAAATTCTAACGAATTTATAATTTGACCAGAGCTTAATCCAGTTAAAACAGAAGCGGGATATACATATGCAATACGTTCATATCTTGCAGCTGTTGTTCCAAATGAGTAAACTGGTGCATATAAATAGCTATTACCTGTTGCACCTGTTCCAATAGTTATTGAAAATTGTGCACTACTATTTTCAATACTTATAAATTCAATAAATATTGTAAAAAACAATATTACAAGCGTTTGTAGACTTTTTCTCATAATGCTAAGTTTGGAATATCAAGTTAAGGTTTATCAAATAACGATGCAAAAAAATTAATTTTTTTTTAAATTAGAATATACTTAATATAAGAATAAAATATACCGAAAGTGATTTTGGTATAAAAAATAAATTCAAAAAAACAGTCAATATTAGTAAAAACAACCGATATTTTTATAATAAACAGATAAATAGACTAACTATTTTTTAGTTAGATGATCCAATGGATATGGGCTGTTCGATTTAATATCTCCTAACACGATATTACTATGAAATTGACCAATGTTTGGTATAGAAGAAAAGACATTCATTAAGAAATCATTATAAGCATGAATGTTTGGAGAAACTATTTTAAGCATATAATCATAATTACCAGACAAGCCTATTACTTCTAACACTTGAGGTAAACTTGCGGCAGTAGATTCGAAGCTTTGTAAGGCTTCTTTTGTTTGCTCTTTTAGAGTAACATTGCAATAAACAACAATGTCTA
>CAZYBY010000285.1:0-5117 GCA_964645385.1 uncultured Sphingobacterium sp. | reverse complement strand
AGTCAAAACTACAACCACACCAAGCGCTACTGAAATATATTCGATAAAATACCCTAAAACTCGTTTATTACCGACCTCGGAGTTTTTTATCCTTTTTTTGTGCATTTCATGGACAAAAAAAAGACGCTTAATCGATAAGCGTCTGTTTTTGAACTATTTCACATATTTCCGAACTATCTTTTTGCCGTCGTTTGTCCAAATTTCAAACAAAACAACTTGATCGGGTATGGCCAAATCAAAACTGATCTCTTGTTGATTGATCTCTTTTTGAGTAGCCAATAAAACACCTCTCACATCATAAACATTGACACGGTCAATCCACTCTATTTGTGAATGAATCGTTATTTTATCGTTTTGATGATATAATATAACTGAATTGGAATATTCCAAATCGGATGTATTTAATAACGCTGTGGAATAAACGATTTGGAAACGGTCGTTAAAAGTCCCAGCATTGGAACGGAAATAATAATCCCCCGCTTTTAAATCGTGTATTATATTAAGGTAACGGTCTTTCAAATAAATACTTTGGAAATCAAACAACCCATCTACGGCAGATAAATGAATAGTATAATCATCCAAAGCGGTTGATTTGAATCCTAATGGCACAACGTCAGCAACTTCAAATGGCAATCCCCTACCTTGGATAGATAAGGTTTGTCCACCGGGCAACACACTATATAAAGCCATCGGCAAACCAACATCTATAAAATCACTATCATATCCGCGGTCCATTCCTAATGTCGCATCAGCTGCATAACCAACCAATGTTTGTTTGAATGCACCTGAACCATTCGTTACATCTAACCAATAACGATGGTTTGTTGTAACTTGTGTTTGGTTGCCATTTTGCATTCTAAAGAACTGGTTGTTGTTTCCAGCAATTCGCATACTATTTGAAAAAAGAACATTCCCCGAAACTAAAGCTTTCACAAAGAAACCTTGTCCCGCTGCAATTTTACCATTAGGAATGGCTGTGTTTACTCCTGTATTCGCTGCAGCACTTGTACCCGTTCCCCCTAAATAATTATAAATGGCATAATCATTATTGGTATAATTATTATTGGTCATGGGTGTGTTATGGGTCCAAAAATACAAGGTGGCATCGATTACACCTACATTATTAGGATGAGACAAAAAGGCATCGGCGTTAATTGCACTTGGAAACGGATTTCCTATCAAATTATAATTTGTAGTACTAAAAACAACCGGAGCATTTACAGGCCCGTTATTGGGCACCCCTGAAAATGTACCATTAAAAATAGAAGTTGTCACAGGACTGTATGAACTTGGTGCGCGAATAATGTATCCTTTCCCGGGCGTCATTGTACTCGTATTTAATACATTCACCCAATTAACACTTACCGGATCGTATACAAAAAACTTATCGGCAGGGGTTACCGGACTAAACACATTCAAAACTTGATTCGCCACTGGTGAAGACCAATAGGTAAAATCAAACTTACGCATAGGCATGGCAGTTCGCTTATAAACAATATTACCCGAATTGACAGCCCCATCGACAACTTGCACCAAACTAGCAGTGTCGTTAAACACTAAGGAACCTGCTGCCACGACTACATCGTTTTGAACGATAAGTGAATGACCCGCATTAAAGGTAATTGTTCCTGAATTCACCCGAACAGAACACGCATTCAAATCACCTGTCGAAGTATAATTTCCAGCAAAAATTGCTCGAACACTAGATGTGGGAGCGCCGTTATTCCATGCTGTTCCATTCCAAGTTGTAACAGGAATAGCCACCGAAACCACATTGGAATATAAGGCGTTACACGCTCCACTCTTCACTTGTACTCTGTAATATTTTATAGGATTAATGGTACCCATTTGAGCAGCAGTCAATATTGTAGTGGTATTGGCGATATTGGCTACATTTATTGTAAATGCTGCATCATCTGCAGATTCCCAGCGAACAACATTTCCCACATTGCCAGTTAATACTAAATTCGCAGGGGTAGTTAAGGTACATACAATTTGAGAATCACCCAAGACCCCTGCAACTGTTGGTGGAGAAACCGTGATAGCACTAAATCCGGTTCTTGAACAACCGTTGGAACCCGTTAAGGTGGCTTGATACGTTATCGTATTCGGGGAATTGGTATAAACAGTAGTTAGGGCAGCTCCTGCAGTGTAGGGAACCGTACAAGCTGCATCAGTATATAAATTAGTAACAGGCGACCATGTTAACGCTGCAGATAAAGTTCCCGAAATTTTGACATTATCTATTGCCCAACAATAGCCCCAATTGGATTCATAATAGAAACGTATTTTCAAATTGGACATTCCTAAATAGGGAGTCAAATTCACTATACTGTTAGCAAAAGCATTAGCAACACCTTGTGAAGCTGTGTATGACTGTAAGGTATTCCAGGTTGATCCTGAATCGGTAGAAACTTGAATCCAAAATTTATCCCCAGAAATAAAACGAATATAATGATAGAAATTGATATTAGCCGAAGTATAGCCAATCAAATCAAATGTAGGCGATGTTAATGTAGTTCGGGTTGTTGTACCAGAGCTCGCACTTTGGGCATCAGAATTGGCTAAATAAAATTGACTTGCATCATTACTTGTAAAAATAACATCCCATCCGAATGCATTGATATAATTATAGCCAGAAGGTTGCAATGTAAATTGTGAATCTATTGGATTTCCACCCGAAGAAGTATTGGCAACTACCCAATTATTCACCGGACTGTTAAAATTTTCATTTAAAACTACCGAAGGTGTGGCCACACTTGTACTTCCAAACAATTGCAATATTGTACCTTGACAAATTGTTGGATTGACAGGCAAAATGGAAACCGCAGGTGGAGCCGCTTTAACATTTATCGTAATGGAAGTTATATTTCCACAAAGACTACCTCCACTTTGTGTCGCCATCAAGGTATAAGTTGTAGTTACTGTTGGATTAAAGGTAAAACCTGTTGCAATCGATCCAGAAACCCCAGTAGTTGGACTCCAAGTAAATGAGCTGTAATTTGCACTTCCAATTACATTAACAACAGGTGTAGTTTCATCCTCACAAATGGTAAAATCAGTTGCACTTAACGATAATACTGGAGGAGCGGTTACCGTTAAGGCAACAGGAGTTCGCGGAGACAAACATTCGGTTGTGAATTTCCAGTTATATGCCCCCATATAATACACAGGATTAATGTCATTACCATCAATTGTAGCTACAGAACTCGAATAAGGATAAGTACCATTGGTGCTATTCATCCGAATACCTGAAGTAGGTACGGTTTCAAAAAATAAGTAATAATTTCCGGGCAACAAATTGGCATTGATGGCAATGGTTTGTAATGTATTCCCCCCGGAAACATTAGTGGTATAATTAATTGTAGCCACCGGAATATTTCCAATGGTACGAACTATAAAACGTCCTGTTTGACCCGATACCATTGGGAAAATATCTACCGATTGCAAAGTGGTATTCGAATTGACCGTAAAATCTACTTTTGCTGTATAATTTTGAACCGTACGAGTTCCCAACTGAAGCGTAGGGTTTACAGGCCCCGTTTTGGCAATTGCACCAAAAGCTCTAGCTTCTGCATAATAGGTAATATCCGATAAGGTATTGGGCGTCGTAATAGTTGTTCCTGTGCCTATTACCGTACTTCCAGTTGATGTAGCGTACCATCGAATACTTGAACCTACGGAAGAATTGGCCGTTAACGTTCCATTACCATAACCACAACGGGTTACGGGTATAGTTGATGTGATAGTAGGTGTAGAACATTCTGTATTGAATGTTTCTTCTGTA
Source organism: uncultured Sphingobacterium sp. (assembly GCA_964645385.1). GTDB lineage: Bacteria > Bacteroidota > Bacteroidia > Sphingobacteriales > Sphingobacteriaceae > CAJBVG01. Next base: position 1,330 of record CAZYBY010000285.1, on the reverse strand, counting down.
GTCCATATACTTTTGTCTGAAGGACCACAATTTCCTCTTACCCAAATCCAATAGTAGGTACTCGGACTTAATCCTGATAAATTTAATGTGGTTACCCCTGCCCCAACTGAACCCGTAGCAACAGTTGCACCTGATGGGGGTGTACTCGTTGTTGACAAATAATATTCATAGCCTTGAGAGGGAGCGATTGAAGAGGCTGTCCATGTCAAAGATGCTGTCGTAGATCCAATTGTAGTGACGTTTAAGTTGGATGGATCCAAACAAGAGGGTGACAAGGTCACACTGATATCATCAATGGCAATAAATGTTTGATTCGCTAAACTCGAACCATAAAAACCGATATAGTATACTCCAGAAATTCCGGGTGCAAAATCAACCGTTTGGGTTTCAAAAAAATTATTGGTGATACCAGGTAAACTCACTAGGTTATTGACCATTCCCGCACTGGTTTGTGCAGTTCCATAAAACACGGATAAATTTTCAGAATTCCCAGAAACCGAACCGGTATTGTATCTAAAAGTTAGACGATACGAAACGCCTCCTGTTAAATTCAATCCTGGAAGAATAAACCAGTCATTCATATCCGCAGCAGGATTTTTATCAATTTGAATGGATCTGGGTGAAGAAGTAAAACTTACAGCTTGTACTTTCCATTGATTGGTATCAGCATTGTTATTCAATACACTGTAACATACAGGAACGTTGCCCACAGTGGTGGTATCAAAATTTTGAGTATACGGAATGGTGTAATAACCACAGGTAGTGGTTGCAGTAATCGTAGCACTATTCACAACACAGCCCGGACCGTTTGCACGTACTCTGTAATAATACGTTGTTGAAGGTAATAATCCAGAAACCACCAAGGAAGTTGTCCCTGTTGGTATAGATAAGTTATTGTATCCTGTTACAAAGGAGGCAAAGGTGTTGCTTGTAGAAACATCAATGGAATAACTCGTTGCCCCAGTAACTGCAGACCAGTTGGCTGTAAATCCATTCCCTCCTACACTGGTAGCAGCTCCTGCAACAGTTGTAGCAAAGCAAGTGGTTGCACTTCCAGATAATGGCGTAGTTAAATTGTAATAAGGTGCTCCAATACATTTGTCGTTATAGGGAATAACCCAATAATAGTAAGTGGTATTGGATGCCAAACCCGTTTGATTAAAAGTGGTCAAATTTGAATTGGCGACTACTAAAAATCCTGAAACGGTTGTACCCACTGGATAAAAGGTTCGGTTGACAAAAATAGCAGCGGTGGGTGGTGTACTTGATAAACTTCGAACCACCATATATTTTGACGGTGGATTGGTTGGTGGCGTAAAACTATTACCAA
>CAZYBY010000284.1:0-1544 GCA_964645385.1 uncultured Sphingobacterium sp. | reverse complement strand
CATTGGTGGCAAACAGAATCTGGTTGGCCAATGATTGCGAATATGCTGGGAATAGAGTTGTTACCAATCAAACCTGGTTCTTCTAGTAAAGCTGTATGTGGATACGATATCAGAGTATTAAATGAAGCAGGTGATGAAGTTCCAAGAAACTCAGAAGGATTTATTGCAATTAAACTACCCTTGCCTCCAGGATGCTTAACAACATTATGGGGAGAGCATGATCGATTCGTTTCTTCATACTTAGAACAATTGCCTGGATATTATTTTACAGGAGATGGAGGGTATTGTGATGAAGATGGATACTTCTACATTATGGGAAGAGTTGATGATGTGATCAATGTATCTGGTCACCGTTTGTCAACTGGAGAAATGGAAGAAATGATTGCCGCACACCCAGATATTGCAGAATGTGCAGTGATAGGAATTGCTGATGAACTAAGAGGTCAACGTCCGTTAGGATTTTTCATTCTGAAAGATGGTCATGCACGCGATGAAAAAGAAGTTGAAGAAGAATTAATCAAACATATTCGAAATCAAATTGGTGCAGTAGCTTATTTCCGTTCTGCAATTTTAGTAAACAGGTTACCCAAAACACGTTCAGGAAAAATTTTGCGAAAAACTATTCGACAAATTGCCGATGGCGAAGCCTATACAGTGCCTTCAACCATTGATGATCCAGCGATTTTAGAAGAGATAAATGTAAGATTAGTTGAACGAGGGATTAAGTAATTTGAACAATTAAAGTATTAACTCATTAACATATCAATACATTAACATATTAACGCATTAACAAATTAACATATTAAACTAATGGATTTTCAAATTAAATCAATTGAAGAATACCACAAGGTATACAAGCAATCGGTAGATCAGCCAGAAGAATTTTGGGCTGATATTGCTTCTCAATTTTCTTGGAAGAAAAAATGGAGCACAGTTTTGAACTGGAATTTCAAGGAGCCATACATTAAATGGTTCGATGGAGGAACTTTAAATATTACGGAAAACTGTTTAGATAGACATTTAGCAGAACGTGGAGATCAGCCAGCAATTATTTGGGAACCAAACGATCCACATGAGCACCACCGTGTGTTAACATATAAACAGTTGCATCATCAAGTATCCTTGTTTGCAAATGTTTTAAAGCACAATGGCGTAATGCGAGGCGATCGTATATGTATATATATGCCAATGGTTCCTGAGCTTGCTATTGCTGTTTTAGCATGTGCTCGTTTAGGTGCAATTCACTCAGTTGTATTCGGAGGTTTTTCTGCTCAATCTATTGCAGATCGTATTAAAGATGCGAAATGTACTCACGTAATTACTGCTGATGGAGCATTCCGTGGTAATAAAGAAATTCCTTTGAAATCGGTAATCGACGACGCTTTGATGCAATGCGATTCTGTGAAAAAAGTTATCGTGCTTACTCGTAATCGTATGCCAGTTTCCATGATAAAAGGAAGAGATGTGTGGTGGGAAGATGAAATGAAAAAAATGGAAACATTACACGAGTATGATTGCCCTGCTGTAGAAATGAATTCTGAAGA
>CAZYBY010000283.1:0-14059 GCA_964645385.1 uncultured Sphingobacterium sp. | reverse complement strand
TTTATTCCATCATATTCAGCAGATGACATTTCATTAGATAAGCTAATTACCATACATTCATGACCGTGTTCAATTAACTCTTTAGCTAATTGATACACATACATTTCTGTGCCCCCTTTGGATACTGGGTAAAAATACTCTGAAGCTAAAATTATTTTCAACTTAATTTTCGTTTATAATAAGCAATCTCTTCTGCCATTCGATAACCTAAAAGTTTACTCATTGCCCTGAGTAATTTCGAGTTTTCGGGAATATATTTTTTGTCGATATCCAAAATCAAATTAACTGCTTCTTTGTGCTTTGATTTATCTATAATCGAAAACTCATTAATACAGAATCTCAACACATTAATTATGGCCATCTTCTTTTCTAAATCTTTTGAATAATCATTTCTCCAAATTGCATCAACTTGTTTTGCATTTTCAAAACAATCATTCATAAAATTATATCTGTTTCGAGTAGAAAGTGATCCAGTTTCGTGAACTCTATAGTATCCCATCACACCAGGAGTATAAATAAAATTCGCTTGATGTATTGCAGCATCTAACGCATATCGAGCATCTTGAATTACGGGTAAGCTAGTATTCCAGCCTCCAATTTTATTAGCAATTTTTCTCGTGTAAAGTAATGCAGCTAATGGTGTCCAGAAGTCTGCGATAAGTTCTATTTCGGGACGAAGTCTCATTTCTCTACTCACAATCTCAAGCTCTTTATACACCAAATCAATTTCCGTAAACCTCATCCAGTCGCCATATGCAACATCAGCATTCTTCTCCTTAAGTGCTTTTATTTGTTTTGACAACTTACCTTTTGCTAACAAATCATCGGCATCTAAATATTGAATATATTCACCTGTTGATTTTTCGAAACCTAAATTTCTAGCAACACTAACACCTGAGTTTATTTGAGTAAAGTATCGAATCTTGTCACCATACTGTTTTAAAACAAGCTCGGTATCATCTGTCGAGCCATCGTTTATTACGATAATCTCTATGTTTGAGTAATCCTGAGCGAATACAGATGCTAATGTACGCTCTATTGTTTTTGCTGAATTATATGCAGGTATAATAACAGATACTGACATTATTTAGCCGGTTTTAACTCCCAACGTGCAGGATAATTTAATGGACCAATTATCTGATGACTATATGGATTTATAATTCCAGAATTAGAAATAAAGTCGAATGTTAGAGCATCAAACTTAATATCTAAATCTTGATAGCCATCTCCTAAATAAACTGATATATTATAAGAACCAGAATGCAATGGAATGTTTTCTACAAAAAAAGTTGCAATACCATGTTTTGTATGCACGTCTAATGTATCATTATGATGCAACTTAAAATTTGTACCATAAATTGTTGCACCATACATCGTAGAGAATGTTATGCCTACGTTTGGATTTACATCTAATGGCCAATTGTATTCTACTATAACTTTTATATTCCCTTTTATTAATTCAAGCGGATCGAGCTCAATGTTTAGTATTTTAGGGACACTTGTATCTGTATTTACGTTTTTACTTTCAATAGTTTTATTATCTCTTAAATAAGAATCAATTACTAGTCGAGTTTCGTCGTACATCATGAGTTGGCCTCTCTTCAGATAAATGGACTTATTGCATAGATTTGCAACTACATCCATATTATGACTAACAAAAAGTACAGTTCTCCCATCTTTCTTGCTCACATCATCCATTTTCCCTAAGCACTTTTTTTGAAATTGAGCATCACCTACAGCTAATACCTCATCTATAATTAATATTTCAGGCTCTAGGTGTGCAGCTACCGCAAATGCAAGTCTTACATACATTCCTGATGAATATCTTTTAACAGGTGTATCTAAAAATTTTTCTATCTCAGCAAAATCTACAATTTCATCAAATTTTGATTTAATCTCAGCTCTAGTCATTCCTAGAATTGCACCATTCAAATAAATATTTTCTCTACCTGTTAATTCGGGATGAAAACCAGTACCAACTTCTAGCAAACTTGCTACTCTTCCTTTAATTGTTATTTTACCTGAACTTGGCTCTGAAATTCTACTAAGTAATTTTAGTAGTGTAGATTTACCTGCACCATTCCTTCCAATAATACCTACTCGATCACCTTTCGAAATATTAAAACTTAAATCTTTTAGTGCCCAAAAGTCTTCCCTTTCTCCCGTATCTCCATTCGAGTTAAAAATATTTTTTATTCCTTTTGCAATCACATCTCTAAGTGCAGTATATTTCTGATTCCCTTCATGTGACAAATGGAAAAGTTTTGAAATATTTTCTGCAATTATAATTTCTTCATTCATAATAATACTTTTAGGACTTTTAAATAGAATCTGCAAAACCTTTTTCGGTTTTTCGGAAATATTGTATTCCGATAATTGTTATTAGCAATGTTGTAATAATTGCAGATATTAATGAATAATTATTCAAAGGAATATCAGAACTTAAAATACACCATCTAAATCCATCAATAACTCCAACCATCGGGTTCAACGAGTATAGCCAATGATATTTTTCTGGGACTATTGAACTACTAAAACCTACAGGAGAAATGTATAAACCAAACTGAATAATAAATGGTATGATATATCTAAAGTCTCTAAATTTCACATTTAGTGCAGTCAATAATAATCCTAATCCAAATGCAACAAAGAATACGAGTAAAATAAAAAGTGGTAAAAATATTATATGCCAACTTGGTATATATTGATACCACACGCACAATCCAATTAATATAACAAATGAAATGGCGAAATCAATTAAACTAACGATAACAGAACTCGCAGGTATAATCAATCGTGGGAAATATACTTTCGTAATTAGGTTTGAGTTCCCTATTAAACTGCCACTACTTTCTGATAATGCATTTGCAAAAAATTGCCAAGGTAACATTGCTGCATATACCAGAATTGCATAAGGCGCTGTACCTTCTGTGGGCAATTTTGCTACTTTACTAAATACTACAGTAAAGATAATCATCGTAAGCAATGGCCTTAAAATACTCCATGCTGCACCGATAACAGTTTGTTTATATCTTACTTTTATATCTCTCCACGCTAAGATGTAGAAAAGCTCTCTGAATCGCCAAAGATCTTTCCAATAATTTTTTTCTGCCCTACCGGCTTCTATAATAATTTCCATGTTAAAGAATTATTGTTTCTATATTTTTTTCAAATACTTCTTTAGAAAAAAGTGATTTGCATTTATTAGACAACTCTATTTTGTTTTTAGTGCTCCAATCTGTATTCAATTTAGTATTAATCGCATCGCATAATTCTTGAACATTAAATGGACTAATTAATCCAGTTGGATCTATATAGCCAATTGCATCAACACTTCCATCTTTGTTCCCTCCTATTACTCTTAGACCATAAGCCATGGCATCTATAAATACTAACCCGAATCCTTCTCCAACACTCGGCATAACAAACAAATCTGCTGTTTGGTAGTACAAGTCTAATTCTTCATCTGAAACATATCCAACTAATTTAACTTGACCAACTAAATCAAATTTAATAAGCAATTCAAAAATCCTTTGTTGCTCAATTCGATCGTATTTACCAATGATATGAAAAACTACATTTGCATTTTTCATTTGGTATAATGCCTCTATTGTTTTATCGTAACCTTTGTAAGCTTCTTCGTGGTGAATTCTTCCTACTGTAATAATTAACTTTTGATTTTTAGCTAAGCCAATTTTATCTCGAAATGAATTAACATTATCATCCTTTATACAATACTCCTTAATTGGGTCTAAGGAGTTCGGTAATACAATTATTTTGTTTTCTAAACTTGGATATCTACTTATTAGAGATTGTTTAGTGAATTCACTTACTGCTAATATTGAATGTGCTTGGTATAATAGTTTTTCTTGTACTCCACTCAATTCTCTCCAAGCTTCAATTCCATGAACTTGTATAAATATTTTTGTTCTAGGTGAAATTAACTTAGCTATAGAAACAAATAAAGATAAATTCAAATGTGAAATTACGACAGCATCAGATCGCAATGCATTCCATATTGCTTTCAGTCCAAATAACCACCTATTCGAATTACATACTTCTATAGAGTTTTTATCGATATATCTACTATCAATATCGTCATCATAAATAGACAGTGCTTTGAATGCGAATGTTTTTTCTTTACTTAATTTTGAAAAAGCATATAACCAGTTCTTATTAACTTGTTCGATTCCTCCAACAGAAAATATTTTCAAACCTAGGAATAAAACTCTTTTCATTACAATTGTGCTAATGCCCAAACTTTAGACCAATGAATTTGGTCGCTCTTAAACAATTTATATTCCTTTTGTTTTTCTTTTGTATTCATTTTATCGACTACAAAATTTGAATCTTTAAGCCATTCTTTAAAAGGAAATTGAAATCCTTTTTTGGGTCTATCATAAATTTCTTTAGGAAGAATATTTGAGAATGCATTTATTAAAACTTCTTTCTTACCCGGATTTGGAAATAATTCAGCTTCTTCAATTGCAGAAATCAAGGCAAGCAATTCATTATCTAAAAACGGGACTCTAATTTCAATTCCATGTTTCATACTCATGTAATCAGAGTCTTTCAGAAGTTGATTTTGCATATACATTTCTTTTTCCATCAAAGAAATATCTGTAATGTTATTTAACTTTTTAGCAGTTGATGGTACATATGTATTTAAAATCTCTAAGATTTCCGGAATTGATTTTTGCAATATTTTAGCAATCTTGTCAGGTGAATAAAATCCACGCAATAATAAATAATCAGAAACCTCTTCTCTCAATTTCAAGAAAGCTAAACGCTGAAACTTACCAGGTAATAATGCCGAAAATTTATTGATATATGATTTATATTGATGAGCAGATTTTAATTGCCCTAAACGACTAAATGAAGGATAACCGCCGAACAATTCATCAGCCCCTAAACCAGAAAGTACTGCTTTCAAATTATTTTCTCTAGCATACCTGGATATAAACCAAGTATTCACACCATCATTACTTGGCAGATCATAATCGTTATATATATGTTCTATATTTTCAGAAAAATCTTTTTTTGTTAACAGTAAAGCATGATGATCTGAGTGGGTAATGTTAACGATTATATCTTGATAATACTTTTCAGAATACTCACCTTCATTAAAGTAAATGGATAAGGTATGTAATTGATCAGTAAGTTTTGAAGCAAGTAAAGTTAAGATCGAAGAATCAATACCACCACTTAGGAATAAACCAATTGGTGCATCTGAAATCATATGTCGACGAACTGAATTACTTAATTCGTAAGTAATATCAGAAATTCCAACATTGCTTAAATTACGATTCGAATGATATTTGTATTTAACTATTGAGGAAGTATTACTTGCTATATGGTAAACTAAATATGATGATTTTGGCAAAGCGAATACATCATTATATTTCGTGTAAGGCTCTGGAATATGACCGTAAGCTAAAAATAGTGTTTGCCAATAATTATTTTCGTCACCAAAGAAACTGCTAAATGCTTTTGTTTCCGATGCGAAAATTAATTGGTTATTTATTGTTGAATAGTATAGTGGTTTTATTCCATTCGGATCTCTAACTAAATAGAGTTTTTGCTCCGCATTATCATAAATCGCAAAAGCAAACATTCCATTGAATTTGGAAAATGAATTTACACCCCACTGTTTAAATGCAAATAAAATAACTTCTGTATCTGAAGAAGTATTAAAATGATGACCTAATGAAATTAATTCTTTTTTGATTTCAGCAAAGTTGTATACTTCACCATTGTAAGTTATGCAATAAGAATTATCCTGAAAGCACATAGGTTGTGCTGCTGCATCACTTAAATCGAGCAGTGAAAGACGACAATGTCCTAGCCCTGTAGTTTTATTTAAAAAGATACCTCTACCATCTGGACCACCATGAATCATTCTGGTGATCATTAAATCCACATCTTCTTTAAGTTGATCTGGGTACCTTAAAGAATCAACAATTCCTGCAATTCTACACATGAAAATTTTATACGGCTTCGCCCCCTCGGTCACATAGAACATGTTCCGAATCGACACCTAAATATAGCTAAAAAACTGGTTCGAGATAGATAGATGGGATATTTAAAGTGATAGATTTTCCAAGCTGATCGAAGCGAACTAAAAAACGTTTTGAATTTTTGTTTTCTATTAGCTCTCCTCTTAGTCCAGCAAAAGGACCTGTTTTAACATTTACACTTTCACCCTTTTCGAAATGATGATCAGAAATTTCAAGTTCTGCATCACTGCTCAACAGAAGTTTAATATTATTTATTTGCTCATCTGGAATAATCGCAGCCTTACCAGAAAAACTGATATATTTTACAACTCCTTGAACTTGAAGCACATTCAAGTATTCTTTTTCGGATACATATACAAACAGATAAGAGCGAAACAAAGGTTCTTCAACCCATTTCTTTCGATCGGACCATTGTTTCAAAGTTTTTAGAAGTGGCAAATAAACGTTTATGCCTCGCTGAAATAATAGCGACGCTGTTTTCTTTTCAGCTCTAGGGTTAGTGTAGATAGCATACCAATGGTAATCAAGAGCAGACATTTAAATTATTTTCTAATCAGTTTTCTTATAGAAACTAAGGCCTTTGTAAAGATGTTTTTATTAACACTTTCTGTATAATATCCGTAGCTCTTATTACCGTAGGTAGAATAATCGGTGTAATAATATTGTCCGCTACCATAACTACCTTTTTTATGGTTAGAGTAGATTCTAGAATGCAATGCATCATTAGTAAAGCCATTCAGAACGATAACAGAATTGTGCAATCCAAATTCTTTAGATACTCTTTCAGGGATCGATGCTGCGTTGAAACTAGATACTCCAGAGCGAAGCACAAAGATATTTACATCACTTGTTCTTACTAATGGGATAGCATCAGAAACAAGACCTATTGGTGCGGTATCTACAAGGACATAGTCGAATCTTTCTTTCAACTCTGCCATTAATTGACGCATTCGTTCAGAATATAATAACTCTGAAGGGTTTGGAGGCATTGGTCCAGCTGGAATGAAGTATAAATTTTCTACGTGTGTAGCATGTATAATTTTATCTACATCACATTGATTAGTTAAGTAAGAAGTTAATCCCCAGTCGTTTTTCAATCTAAAAGTATGATGCAATTTAGATTTACGTAAGTCACCATCAATTACAACTACTTTTTTATTGATAAGAGACAATGTACTTGCAAGGTTAATAACCATAAATGATTTACCTTCTCCTGAAACTTCAGAAGTTACGCAAATCATCTTACTCTTAATATCACTAGCGATAAAACTCAAGTTTGTTCGAACAGATCGAACCGACTCGGAGAACATCGATTTGGGATTACTTAAACTTAAAATTTGACTAGAGTTTTTATCTATAGTTCCAGGGAAAGTTCTAATAACACCAAGGATTGGAACACTTGTAATCATTTCAACAGTTTCTTTGTCGAAGATTCTTTGGTTCATCAATCTTGCAATTAATATTAGACCAATACTAATTATTAAACTAATTGCGATAGCAGTGGTATAAACACTTTTAGAATTTGGAGCCACAATACCATAACTTGGAATTGCTTCATCAATTACATTAGAAGATGGCATAATTGCAGATTTTGCAATCGATGCTTCTAATCTTTTTTCTTGTAAATAAGAATATACTTTTTGATTGATTTCGAAATCTCTATTTAAATTAATTAAATCTCGTTCTGCAGAAGGGATAGATTTCAATTCTTCTTTAGCTGAAGCTAATTGTTTATCTAAAAATTTTACTGTTCTATTATTTCTATCTCTAGCTGCACGGATATTTAAAGTAATCGCTTTTTTAGCCTCTTCTATTTGGCGATCGATTTCTTGAATTGGAATAGCATTATCAGCGTAGAGCGATTGTTTTTTTATTCTTTCGTTTAGTAAAACATTCATCTGGTTAACCAATTCAGCAAGTAGTTTATCGTCTGAACCCTCCATGCTGAAATTCAATGTTATCGATTCTTTATTAGCCTTTACTTGTTCTTCTAACAAATCGATTGCAATACTTTGAATATTGATTATATTTTTTTGAACTTCTAAATCTCTAAGACGTTGATATGCGATTGTTTTATTGTCTTCAATATTTAGGATATTATTCCCAACCTTATATTGTTCTAATAATTGTTCTGCATCTTTCACTTTACCAGAAAGCTTCTCTAACTGAATATCAATAAATTCAATAGTTTGAGCGGCAGCAATACCTTTTTGATCTCTATCGAAAATTCGGTATTCTCCAATAATAGCATTCAGTGCATCGGAAGCGAAAACTGGATTAGTATCTTTGAATGATAAAGACATAATGTTAATTCCTTTACCAACTTCACGCACATTCAAACCACCCATTAGACGATACATTACGCTCTTCGGATTATTAAATTTCAGAACAAACTCATCCAAATCGGTACCTTGTATTAAAGGTTTTATGATTCTAAAATTACTCTTTCCAAATTGTAATTCTTGACCATAGAAGTATTCGCTACTAGAAATAATAGCTCCCGAAAAAGAAGCGATTAATCTAAACTTAAGTTTATTTATCTGACTAATGGTAAACTCGTAACCAAATATAGTATTGCTATCTAGTTCTCCTAGTTGAAGTTCAAAAGGCAAATTTGGGTAGGTTTCAGATTCTAGAATAGTCCCTTTTCTAAAAAAGGAGTACTGATAATTTAATTTAACAGCAGCCCTATATAATAAAGTTCTAGACTGAATTACGTAAGTTTCGGATTGTATTTTATCCTTCCTATCGTAATAACTATTGATATTGATTAACTCTGATATTTCTGTTTTTTTATCATCGTACTTTAATAAAGCCGAAGTTTCATAGATAGGAGGAGTGAATCTCAAATAGATGAAGGCCCAAATTATTCCAATAACTATACATCCTACAATCCAATACCACCTACTTAAAATAATTCTAAGTATTCGATTGTAATCTATTTCTTGAACACTTGATTTTAGAGATTCTTGATTGCTTGGTTGGGCCATTTAATATTTATCTTGTTAACGTTGCAACAATTGCAATGGAGTTAACAATAAGAAGTAATGGTTGTAACATAGTACCAATAGCAGTAGTAGGTTCAGAAATTTCATAAACCCTCATTGGATCGACGATTACAATATCATTATCCTGAATCATTAATTCCGAATAACGCAATATACCAACTTTTCTTAAATCTACGATAATTATTTGTGGATTTGATGGATCACCACGAATGATTCTGATAGCTTTTATCTTAGCATGACTAGTTAATCCACCAGCTTCAGAAATTAAATCGATTAGTGATATATTATCTCTGTCTATCAAAAACTTACCCTGTTTACCTACTTCACCGAATACATTAACTTTTATGCTTACGATTGATACTTCGATAATAGGATTATTTAAGATAGTAGAATATAATTTTTCTAATTTTTTAGAAGCTTCTTCACGTGACAAACCTGAAATTTGAACTTTACCAACTAATGGCATATTCGTAAAACCATTCACATCTACCACATAACCAGCTTCTACTGCTGGATTAGATTCTAAATTAAATGTGCTTTTTGTAAGGTCATAGTTATTTAAAAACTTAACCGCAATTCTATCTCCAGCTTTTATCTTATGGCTATAAGATGACTCTGTACTATCTTTTTTATTAATGACAAATACTTCTGGCATGCTTCTAGGCACATCATAAGTAATTAACATTTTATTAGATTTTTTAGTTGAGCAAGAACTTACAACGACTGTGATCAACAAAAGAATGATAAATAATTTAGATGATTTCATTAATGGATAAATAACGTTTTTAAATAGATACGAAATAATTTTAATACTAGTTTGTTGTTGTAAGTAATTTAATTAACTCCATTAATCAATAATTTTATACATCTATTGATTTAAGATGACAAAGTTAACGAAAAATAATTAAAGTAAATTACTGAAAGTAATAATATTCTGAATACGCTAACAAATATCATACAAATTAGTAAAATGTTCCAAAAATAGCTTTAAATAGGGTGAAATGCACTTTGAGTATTCCCAAATTGGGAGTTATTGTAGTTTTGTTTCCAAATTTAAATCCTCATCTCCGGGTTTATAATCAAGATAAGTAATAATAAATTGAAGCATCTCATCTGTAGTACTCATACTCCCATTTCTTTCCCCTACCCATCTTGGTGGGTTAAATGGATTAAAGGGGTTGTTCGTAGTATTATCAAATGTTGCTTTTACGATTATTGTACTCCCTTTAGGAATTTTCAACATCTTCTTGTAAGTATAGAAATATTGCCAACGGAAATCCCATTTGTCAATTTTAATTAGTGGGATATTATTCCCCTCTGGATCAATGGCATAGGCAATAAATGATTTTCCTAATAAATGCATATGAGGGTTGACTGTAACTATTGATATATCGTTTTGGACTGTATATTTTGATGTAAACGTTTTTATTGAATCTGGAGGTATCATTAATGCAGGTTCAATTTTAGATACTCCGTATGTACCTAGTTGAAACTCTCCAAATTTCCTTTCTGGTGGAATGTTTGAGAAAAAAACATTAAAGTAGGAATCATCTTCTTCATTTGTTGGACTAGGTCCATAATGAATATCATTTAACAAAATTGCTCCTTTCTTCTTCATCAAAAAGCCTCCAATACCTTCTGGGTAAATAGGTGCTACAACCCCTGGTAAATAGTTTGTTGCAGATGGTATTCTAAGTGGAAAGCTTCCATCATCATTCGTAATATTTAATTTTTTCCAAACAGTTCGTTCATCCGTTTCATAATTATTTACGAAATATTCTCCATCGTGTAAGTTTTTCTTTTTGCCCTCATCATATACTACCATGTATCCATTCACATGATGTACTCTTTTACGATTACCGGGAACAAACTCAATTGTTCTTACGTATTTATCTGCAGGAATCTCATAAGGAATTTTCATGATCACATAATGATCTTTGTTATTCCCATCTATTTTATATTTTTTTGGAAGATGGATTACCAAATCTGGTATGCCAAGTTGAGAACCCTTAGGGAATGTCGGCAAGACAGGTTTGTTTTTCGAATCACCTTCTCTTGCGCCTTGTTCGACCCATTTCTTTAAAATTAGTTTCTCATCATCTGTTAGATATAGTTCACCAACAAAAGACGAATAAGTTCTATCTGCTGGCCATGGAGGCATATAACCATTATGTGTAACCTTTACTATTGTTTTCTTTCTTCGATACACATCATTATAAGTTAATAAATCGAAAGGGCCAGATTCGCCAGGCCTATGGCATGTTGCACATTTCTGATGAATTATTTTAGCAACATGTTCGTTGAAATAAATTTCTTTAGGAATTGAACTATTTTGTGTGGAATCTACACTATTAGTATTTTCTTGACCACAAGAGACAATGAAAATGGCAATTGATGTAATTAAAAATACATTTATAATTCGATGTAACATCCGACTGCTTTCGATTTTGGGAACTTAATTTTTTGACCTGATAAATATTGATGTATCGCAGAATCTGCAAAATTAATAGAAGCCGACTGTCTGATTAAATCATTGTCTAAAGCTCTATTATCTATCGCACCCTGATATAATACTTTCATTTTTTTATCGAGTAATATATATTCAGGTGTCATTGTAGCATTTAACTTCTCAACTAATAAACCTGTTGTGTCTAATAATACAGGCAAAGTAATATTGAAATGATTGATGAAAGAGTCTACCTCGTTTCTAGTATACAAGTGACCTGGTATTACAATGAATGTTGCTAATTTATTTGATGAAAATTTAGATTGCAAGTTGTTAATTTCTAGTATTGACGCCTCACTTAAAGGGCAACCAGGAGCCAGGAAAACTACTGCATTAAGATCATGTGTTTGAAAACTTAAATTCGAAAACTCATCACCATTGCTGGTAGCGATTGTCCAATCTGGTTTTACACACGAGAACAATGTAAAACAGCTTAAGCAAAGTGTTATAAGAACTATTTTTTTCATTTTAACTTTTCATTATTAATGTGACGATCTGAGTCTCGATTGGTTTTTTTAGCTATATTTTTCGAGAGTGCTTCCGTTAAGTCTACACCAGTTTGATTTGCTAAACAAATAAGTACAAATAATACATCTGCAAGTTCGTCACTTAAGTCTTTATTTTTATCAGAATCTTTAAATGATTGTTCTCCATATTTTCTGGAAATGATTCTAGCGACTTCCCCAACTTCTTCCGTTAGCATTGCCATATTTGTAAGTTCGTTGAAGTACCTTACACCTGTAGTATTAATCCAATCATCAACTAATTTTTGAGCTTCTTCGATAGTCATATTTATTAATGTCTTGCTTTATCATTTGTATCCATTATGATTGTAACGGGTCCATCGTTGCATAAATTCACTTGCATATCAGCACCGAATATTCCGAATTGGATTTCACTTTTCATCAGTAAAGATAATTCAGATTTCATTAATTCATATATTTCATTAGCAAAATCTGCTTTTGCTGCATTTATAAAAGATGGCCTGTTCCCTTTTTGAGTTTGAGCAAATAATGTGAACTGACTTATCAATAAAATATTTCCATTAATATCTTGTACCGATTTATTCATCAATCCATTTTCATCTGAAAAAATTCTCATGTTTACTATTTTTTGAGATAGCCATTTTATTTCGTCAATAGTATCGCTCGACTCGACCCCTAATAACACTAAAAGGCCGGAATCAATCCGACCTTTTATAATATCATCTACCGAAACAGATGCAGAACTAACTCGTTGAATTACTGCTCTCATTAAGGAATTAATGTTTTGAAATTTGCATACTCAGCATCAAATGTTCCAGTACCAGTACATCCTTCAGAAACTTTCTTAGCATTAATGTTTGCAATTCTATTATCCGGACAAGGATGTGTACTGAAAAATTGTTGAAGTCCACCACATTGAATTCCTGATGCTTCTAATTTAGTAAAGAATCCTGCTGCACCTGCTGCGTTATAGCTTGTTGGGCATAAATATTTCACCGAATATTCATCAGCTTCTTGTTCATGTTCTCTTGAGTTTTTCAACTGAAGCATTCCACTCGCAATTTGACTTACTGAAGAAAGATCTTTACCCAAAACAATATTTAATAAGAAATCTACTCCGTATTGAGTTTGCATTGATCTACTGGTATGTCGTCTGTCGGCATGTGCCATTTCATGACCTAATACACCTGCTAGTTGATCTTTAGAATCTAAGTATTTGATAATTCCCGTATACACATAAATGTATCCGCCTGGAGTACAAAAAGCATTTAATGTAGTATCACTTCTAACAATTCTTAATCTCCAACTAAAATCATCCTTGTAAACAATTTTACCAGAATTTAATATTTGATCTCTGATCGCATATAAATATTGATATGCTGCTGGATGTGTTGCAGAGTCTAGAATAGGATACTCAGACGGCTTGCTAGCAATCTCAGCTGCAACTTGTGCTCCTAATGTTCTATCATCAGAGATACTGAAAAATGGAACAAATGGTGCATCCTTTGTACAAGAGTTAAAGCTGATGATGGTGATTAGTAGTAAGAGAGTAATTTTAATACGCATGATATTAATATGTTAATTTGTTAATGAGTTAATATGTTAATGTAAAAATGTCTTAATATGTTAATGTCTATTGTCTTCTCCTGCTAAGATACTTAAATAACTTTCATATCTAATCAAGGAAATTTTATTTTCATCGACTCCCTGCTTTATCGCACAACCTGGCTCGTTGGTATGAGTGCAATTATTGAATTTACACTGATTAAGTAACGCTCGCATTTCTGGGAAATAGTGTGAAATTTCATCATTACTTAAATCAACTATACCTAATTCACGAATACCTGGACTATCAATAATATAACCACCCTCTGGAATTTTATGCATCTCAGCAAATGTTGTTGTATGCACACCTTTAGACGAAGCATCAGAAACTTCGGATGTTCTTAAATCTAATCCTGGAATTAATTTATTTACTAATGTCGATTTTCCTACGCCCGAATGACCAGCAAACAAAGAAGTTTTACCGAAACAAAGAGTTTT
>CAZYBY010000282.1:0-4098 GCA_964645385.1 uncultured Sphingobacterium sp. | reverse complement strand
AACTCACAATTACGATTAGCTAGATTTTTATATAAAGGAAAACAATATCAAGAATCTGCTGATTTGATAAAACAAATCATCCCTAAAGATTCTTCAGATAATATCATTTATCGTTTATTAGGATATTCATCTTACGAAATTAAAGACTACAAAACAGGATTAATGGCGATGAATAAATTCTTCACGATGAATCCGCGTAAAATCTTAGCAACTGATTATTCTTACTTAGGTAAATTACAAGTGAAGAATAAATTGGATTCAATGGGTATCAGCAACATTTTGAAAGCTATTGAAATGGATACTACTACCAAAGATTTATATGGAGATTTAGCTGATGCTTATTTCTCACAAAAGAAATATAAGATGGCTGCAGAAGCTTATCAGAAAAAAATTGTAGATAATAAATATGGTGCAGTTGATTATTTCTATATCGGTAGAGCATACTATTTCGGAAGTGAATTCGTAAAATCTGACACTGCATTTGCTAGCTTAATTGGAATTAAAGCCGATTTCGCAACGGCATGGTTATATAGAGGAAGAAATAACTATAGAATTGACGATGCAGACGGGAAAAACGAAGGAATGGCAAAACCTTACTATGAAAAATTCATAGAATTGACATTAGCTGATCCGAAATTTGATTTGAAGAAATCGGGCAAAGATTTAATCGAATCTTATAAGTACCTGGGAGACTACTACTTCAGTGTTGCAAACGACAAAGCAACCTCTAAAACCTATTGGCAAAAAGTTCTAGAAATTGACCCTAATGATAAACAAGCAAAAGAGGTTTTATCAGGATTAAAATAAATCATACATTTGTATCCTCAGTAAGCGATTACTGAGGATTTTTTAATTATAAAATAATATGGATAGCAATTTTCTACCATCGGATTATTTTCCAATAATCCTTCAATTGCTTGCAGCTGTAGGGTTTGTAGGCGTAACAATGTTGGCCACACATTTTATCGGACCGAAGCGTAAGACGAAAGACAAACTTGAGAACTTTGAGTGTGGTATTGAACAACAAGGGGATGCTAGATCTCCAATTTCAATAAAGTACTTTTTAGTAGCAATTTTATTTGTGCTTTTCGACGTCGAAGTGATCTTTATGTACCCTTGGGCGGTAAACTTTAGAGAGATGGGAATGCAAGGTTTAGTAGAGATGTTCGTATTTATCGGACTGTTATTAGCAGGCTTTGTTTACATCATTAAAAAAGGTGCTTTAGACTGGGAATAAATAAGGGATATTTTCTCTATTTAAACCTTTGAAATCAATATTTGTTGTAGATTTGCCGCGCATCCTGCATTAAGCAGATGCTCGTTTTTTTGAATCGTAAAATAGTACTATGAGCGATATTAAAATTGTTGAAGCCCCTGAAGGAATTGAAGGGAATGGATATTATGCCACTCGATTAGATAAAGTGGTTGGATTGGCCCGCTCACACTCATTGTGGCCATTACCTTTTGCAACATCATGTTGTGGAATTGAATTTATGGCGACAATGGGATCCCATTACGATTTTGCTCGTTTTGGTTCAGAACGCCCAAGCTTTTCTCCTCGTCAGGCTGACTTATTAATGGTAATGGGAACCATCGCGAAAAAAATGGGTCCAGTACTTAAGCAAGTTTACTTGCAAATGGCTGAGCCGCGTTGGGTTATCGCTGTTGGTGCTTGTGCATCATCAGGTGGTATTTTCGATACATATAGCGTAATGCAAGGTATCGATGAAATCATTCCTGTAGATGTTTACGTACCTGGTTGTCCTCCTCGTCCTGAGGCTATTATCGATGGATTAAATAGAATCCAAGACTTAGTGAAGAACGAGCCAATGAGAAGAAGAAACTTACCTCAATACCAAGAATTGTTAGCTCAATACGGAATTCAATAATGATAAAAATTGATAAAGATAGTTTGTTGAACGACTTACAAGCGAAGTTCGGCTCAGCTATACAACATGTTGAAGAGCCTGCTGGTCTTTTAACATTTACAACTACAAAAGAGCAATTACTCCCAATCCTAACATACTTAAATGAAAACGATGCATATCGTTTTAGATTTTTAACAGATGTATGTGGTGTTCACTATGCAGATCAAAAACAGATTGCTGTAGTGTATCATGTGCATAGCTTAGAAAGTAATTTCAGATTGAGAATAAAAGTATTCTTACCAGAGTCAAATCCTCGTATTCCAACAGTTTGCAAAATGTATAAATCTGCAAATTGGCAAGAGCGCGAAACCTATGATTTCTTCGGTGTTATATTCGAAGGTCACCCTAATTTGAAACGTATTTTAAACGTAGATGATATGGTAGTTTTCCCTATGCGTAAGGAACATCCTCTGGAAGATCCTAATAGAATTGATAAAAACGATAGCTACTTCGGTAGATAATAAAATAAATAAATTATGGCTCATATTCAGTTAGGAGACGATTCGTTAGAAAAAGAAACCACGACCTTAAACCTTGGTCCAACTCACCCTGCAACACATGGTGTGTTCCAAAACGTTTTGGAAATGGATGGTGAAAGAATCGTTAGTGCCGAATCAACCATTGGCTATATTCACCGTGCTTTTGAAAAAATTGCAGAGCACAGACCATATTACCAAATCACACCGCTTACAGATCGAATGAACTATTGTTCATCGCCAATTAATAATTTCGGATGGCATTTAACAGTTGAAAAATTGTTGAATATAGAAACTCCAAAAAGAGTAGACTATATGCGTATCATCGTAATGGAATTGGCAAGAATTTCTGATCATTTAATTTGCAATGGTATTCTTGGTGTAGATACAGGAGCTTTCACAGGTTTCTTGTATTTAATGCAAGAGCGTGAAAAAATTTATGAAATCTATGAAGAAATTTGCGGAGCTCGTTTAACAACAAACTTCGGACGTGTTGGAGGTTTTGAAAGAGATTTTAATGATAAAGCAATTGCTAAATTGAAAAAGTTCATCGCAGAATTTCCTGCAGTGATGAAATCTTTTGAAAATTTATTTAATAGAAATAGAATATTTATTGATCGTACTCGCGACGTTGGAGCTATCTCTGCAGCAGATGCATTAAACTACGGATTTACTGGTCCGTGTTTACGTGCAGCGGGTGTTGATTACGATGTTCGTGCTGTAAATCCTTATTCATCTTACAACGAATTCGACTTTGAAGTTCCAGTTGGAACAACAGGTGATACGTATGATAGATACATGGTGCGTAACGAAGAAATCTGGCAAAGTTTACGATTGATAGAACAAGCATTAGCAAAATTTGAAAAAGAACCGAAAGGAATTTTCCATGCTGATGTTCCTGAATTTTATTTGCCTCCAAAAGAGAATGTTTATAATAATATGGAAGCTTTAATCTATCATTTTAAAATTGTGATGGGTGAAGTAGATATTCCTAAAGGTGAAATTTATCATTCTGTTGAAGGTGGTAATGGTGAGTTAGGATTTTATTTAATTTCTGATGGAGGAAGATCTCCATTCCGTTTACATTTCCGTCGTCCATGCTTTATAATTTATCAAGCATTTTCTGAAATGGTAAAGGGTCAATTACTTTCTGATGCTATCGTAACGATGAGTAGCTTGAACGTAATTGCAGGTGAGTTAGACGCATAATTTTTTGAATAATTTAGATAGATACCAATGAGTACTACATTTTCTAAAGAAACACTTGAGATCGTTGAGAAGATGGTTGCCAGATATCCTGAAGGCAGACATAAATCAGCGTTGATTCCAGTTTTACATTTGGCACAAGCAGAATTTGGTGGATGGTTAAGTCCTGAAACAATGGATTATGTTGCATCAGTGTTAAACTTAAAACCAATTGAAGTATATGAAGTAGCATCATTCTACTCGATGTTCAATTTAAAACCAGTTGGTAAATGTGTTTTAGAAGTATGCCATACGGGGCCTTGCGCAATTAATGGTGGCGAAGCTTTAGTAGAGTATTTATCTAAAAAATTAAATATCAAAGTTGGAGAAACAACAAGTGATGGAATGTTTACACTGAAAGCAGTGGAGTGTTTAGGATCTTGTGGTACTGCGCCAATGTTACAATGTGGTAAAGACTATTTCGAAAATTTAACAGACGAAAAAGTTGA
>CAZYBY010000281.1:0-2597 GCA_964645385.1 uncultured Sphingobacterium sp. | reverse complement strand
AATAAATGTTACTCTGCAGTCATCTTTATCTTCTAATTGGTCTAAAATATTTTTATCGAAAATAAAAATACATTGAACTTTCTCTCCCGAACGTAACGCGTGATATAGTCCTGCATTATCGGTTAATCTTAAATCTCTACGGAACCAAAATATATTCATTCTATTTTTTCAATAAAGCTGTTAAACAATCTTTCAGATTAGGATATTTAAATTTAAAACCTGTAGCTAATATTTTATCAGCACTGGCTTTGGTGCTCCCTAATACAACAGCCGACATTTCCCCAAAAATAAGTTTCAATATAAATGCAGGAACATTTGGAGCCCAGAAAGGCATATTTAAAACTTTCGCTAGTGTTCTACTAAATTCTGTATTAGTTACAGCTTCAGGACTAACGGCATTATAAGCACCTTGTATTCCATGATTTTCTAATGCGAAAATATACATATCGCATAAGTCATCTTCATGTATCCAGCTCATCCATTGTTTACCATTGCCGAGTGCAGAGCCAAATCCTAATTTAAATGGAGTAATCATTTTCTTTAATGCACCTCCATTTTTACTTAGTACTATTCCTGTACGTAACTTTACAGTACGAATTCCTAAGTTGGAGATTTTGTCGATTGATTCTTCCCAGGCAACACAAGTCTTACCAAGGAAATCGTTTGCAGGACTATTATCCTCATACATCAGTTCATCAGCTCTATCTGAATAAAATCCAGTAGCAGAAGCAGAGATAAATTGTTTTACTTGATGTGGAGTGTTTTGTAATGCCTTAAACAACAAAATCGTTGAGTTAACACGACTATTGATGATTTCCGCCTTGCGATGATCTGTCCATGCTTTATCTGCAATGCCTTCGCCAGCCAAATGAATTATCGCATCAATACCCTGTAAGGCATTCGGGTCTATATAACCAGATTCAATATCCCATTTTACAGTATCTGCATTTCCAGATCTCCTACTTAGTACCCTAACATGATAACCCTTCTCACGAAGCTTAATGTTCAGCCGCTTCCCGATTAACCCAGTTCCTCCACTTATTAATACTGTAGTCATTAATACGTTAATTTGTTTATATTTTAATACGTTAATTTGTTAATGCAGATAGATTTGGACATTTGTATTAATACGTTAATCTTGGTATCAATTAATCAAGTAGTCCATTTCATAGACAATTTACAAATGATTATGTTTGTTGAAAGAAGAAAATTATGATCTATCAGAAACATATCTTTGTTTGTACTAATCAACGTCCAGAAGGAGCAGCAAAACCTAGCTGTGGTGAAGCTCATGGCTTAGAGTTAATTTCAGAATTTAAAAAGCTAATTAAAGAGAAGGGCTTATCCGTTGAAATTAGAACACAAAAGACAGGTTGCTTGGATGTTTGTGATTTTGGTCCAGCATTAGTAGTTTACCCTGAGGGTGTGTTTTACAAACACGTACAGCTAAGCGATGTTGCAGAGATTGTAGAGGAGCACTTAATTGGAGGTAATGTTGTGCAGCGATTAGTGCTTGATTCAAAAGAATAATAGCTTGTTCAATTTACTCATTACCCATTACCCACTACTCATTTAAGCTTCATTGCGAAAACACTAGAAAACGTAGTTGTAAATAAGATAATACTGATAGAGCTTATAGGCATTAAGATCGCAGCTATTACAGGTGATAAATCGCCTTGAACTGCGAAGTATAACCCAACAAAATTATAGATAACCGAGATGACAAAACTTCCAAGAATCACATTCTTAGAATCTTTTGCAAATCGAATAAACTTATCTAGTTTGTTAAATACTTGCCCATCCATAATCACATCACAAGCAGGAGAGAAGTAGTTCGCTTGATCGGTTACAGCAATTCCAATATCGCTCTGCTTTAAAGCCCCAGCATCATTCAATCCATCCCCAATCATCATTACTTTTTTGCCAGCTTTTTGCAGTTCTTCAATTTTGTTCAATTTGTCTTCCGGACTTTGTTTGAAATGCAGTTGAGCATTTTCGCCAAGCATATAGGTTAATACTTCTCGTTCAGAATCATGGTCACCTGAAAGTACCATCAATTGGTATTTATTTTTTAATCGTTCTACAAGTGTAGCAAAACCAGGTCTGTACACGTTATGCATTCCATAGTAGCCTTTGTATTGTCCATCAATTTCAACATATACACGACTCTCTTTTACATTTGTATTTTCAACTTCACCTAATATAAACTTCTCTGAACCTATTTTAACATGATGTTTACCATCGGATGCTATAATTCCCTTACTCTGTACTTCTTCGTATTCACTTAAATCTATAGATTCTGTATGTCCAATAAAATCATATACTCGTTTACTTAGTGGATGAGCAGATTGTTTAAATGTATTTCTTAATAAACATTTTTCGTATTCACTTAATGTTTCACCATGATAACTAACTTCAGCATGTTGAGCTTCAGTAATTGTTCCTGTTTTGTCAAATACAATTACATCAACTTTCCCCAAAGATTCTATTACATCAGAATTTTTCAAATAAAACATGTACTTCCCAAATAATCTGATCACATTACCATTTGTAAAGGTTGATGATAATAATAAAGCACAAGGGCAAGCAATAATCAA
>CAZYBY010000280.1:0-4512 GCA_964645385.1 uncultured Sphingobacterium sp. | reverse complement strand
AAAAAGTTATTGGTTACAGAGAAGCTATGACAATGCCTACTCAACCTAAATCAATGGTTATCGTTGGTTCTGGTGCAATTGGTTGCGAGTTTGCTTATGTATACAATTCAATGGGCACTAAAGTGACAATCGTTGAATTCTTAGATAATATCGTTCCTCTAGAAGATGAAGATATTTCTAAAAACTTAGCTCGTTCGTTTAAAAAATCTGGTATCAATATCATGACAGGTTCTTCTGTAGAGTCTGTAGATACAACTGGTGCAGGATGTAAAGTAAATATCAAAACTGCAAAAGGAATGGAAGTGATCGAAGCAGATGTAGTATTATCTGCAGTTGGTATAACTCCAAACATCGAAAATATCGGATTAGAAGAAGTTGGTGTTAAAACTGATAAAGGAAAAGTATTAGTGGATGAATTCTACAGAACAAATGTTCCAGGAGTTTATGCAATTGGCGATATCGTACCTGGTCAGGCATTAGCACACGTGGCTTCAGCAGAAGGTATTATTTGTGTTGAAAAAATCAAAGGCTTACATGTTGAGGCTTTAGATTATGGAAATATACCAGGTTGTACCTATGCATCACCTGAAATTGCTTCAGTAGGGTTAACTGAAAAAGCAGCAAAAGCAGCAGGTTACGAAATCAAAATTGGTAAATTCCCATTCTCTGCATCTGGAAAAGCTAGCGCATCTGGAGCAAAAGATGGTTTCGTAAAAGTTATTTTTGATGCAAAGTATGGTGAATTCTTAGGATGCCATATGATAGGTATGAATGTTACAGAAATGATTGCAGAAGCAGTGGTTGCTCGTAAATTAGAAACTACTGGGCATGAAATCATTAAGTCAGTTCACCCTCACCCTACTATGTCGGAAGCTATTATGGAAGCTGCTGCCGACGCGTATGGCGAAGTTATTCACATGTAATTTTATAACATGCAAATTCATTCGATTGATACTGGTTTATTCAAGCTAGATGGAGGCGCCATGTATGGCGTTGTTCCAAAATCATTATGGCAAAAAGTAAATATGCCCGACGAGAACAATATGTGTACTTGGGCAATGAGATGTTTGCTTATTGAAGATGGAAATCGATTGATTTTGGTGGATAATGGAATTGGAACTAAACAAGATGCTAAGTTTTTCAACCATTATTATTTACACGGTGAAGATAGTTTAGATAAATCTCTACATAAATTAGGTGTAGAGAAAAAAGATATTACAGACGTATTACTAACACATCTGCATTTCGATCATTGTGGTGGTAGTATTGTCAATAAAGATAGTGGAGCGGGTTGGGATTTAGCTTTCCCAAACGCTACCTATTGGAGTCATAAAGATCATTGGGAATGGGCCACAAAACCTAATCCAAGAGAGAAAGCTTCTTTTCTAAAAGAGAATATCCTCCCAATTCAAGAAAGCGGGCATCTTAAATTTGTAGATGAAAACACTCCGTTTTCGGATAATATTACCCTAAGAACAAGCTCTGGTCATACCGATCATATGATTCTTCCAGTAATAACATACAAAAACGAAACTATCGTTTATTGTGCAGATTTAATCCCCTCTTCTACTCATTTAGGACTATCGTGGGTGATGGCGTATGACACTAGACCATTGCTGACAATGTCCGAAAAAGAGGAATTATTGACCAAAGCGGTAAAGGAAAACTGGACATTATGCTTCGAACATGACGCGAAGGTAGAATGTGCAAAACTTGTGGAAACTGAAAAGGGTATTAAAATCGAGCAAACGCTCAAAATATCAGACTTATAGACTGACAAATCCTAAAAAAGGAATGATTTTTGATGTGATTTGTATTAATTAACGTATTTTTGCAGCCTTTTAAAAATAGATAGCAGGAGGAAAATGAGACAACTCAAGATTACCCAATCGATTACAAACCGCGAAAGCCAGTCATTAGATAAATATTTACACGAAATAGGTAAAGTAGACCTTATCACTGCTGAAGAAGAAGTAATATTAGCACAAAAGATTAGAGAAGGCGATCAAGCTGCCTTAGAAAGATTAACGAAAACGAATTTACGTTTCGTAGTATCGGTAGCTAAACAATATCAAAATCAAGGATTAACATTAGGAGATTTAATTAACGAAGGTAACTTAGGTTTAATTAAAGCTGCTAAAAGATTCGACGAAACTAAAGGATTCAAATTCATCTCATACGCTGTATGGTGGATTCGTCAGTCGATTTTACAAGCTATTGCTGAACAATCTCGTATTGTTCGTTTACCTTTAAACCAAGTAGGTTCATTGAGTAAAATCAGCAAAGCGTTTTCAAAATTAGAACAAGAATACGAACGTGAGCCTTCTCCAGAAGAGCTTGCAGAGATCTTAGAAACTACGGTAGATAAGATTTCAGATACAATGAGTAACTCTGGTCGTCATGTATCTATGGATGCTCCATTCGTTCAAGGAGAAGAAAATACCTTATTAGATGTATTAGAAAACACAGATACGCCTGATACAGACAGTATGTTAATAAACGAGTCGTTGAGCGAAGAAATAAAACGTTCGTTAGCTACATTAACAGAAAGAGAAAGAGAAATTATCGTGTTATTCTTTGGTTTAGGAACTAACCATGCCCTTTCATTAGAGGAAATTGGAGAGAAATTCAACCTAACTAGAGAGCGTGTTCGTCAGATTAAAGACAAAGCACTTCAACGTTTACGTCATACTTCTAGAAGTAAAATATTAAAATCTTATTTAGGATAGTTATTCACTACCAAATGTTAGAAAAGATTGAATGTTAATTAATTATTAATGTTCAATCTTTTTTTATTTTTGTGGCAAACAAACACATAGCAAATGTTAAATAAA
The DNA here is from genome assembly GCA_964645385.1 of uncultured Sphingobacterium sp. GTDB lineage: Bacteria > Bacteroidota > Bacteroidia > Sphingobacteriales > Sphingobacteriaceae > CAJBVG01. The sequence goes on along the minus strand of CAZYBY010000280.1, from coordinate 1,678 downwards.
TACGAATCCGATTTAAAAGACTGGATTGCTAAAGAAAAGAAGGCAATTCAACTTATTAATGTAGTTGGTCATTTATGGTTCGATAACTCTGTAGAGTTAATCTTATTCAGAAAACCATTAGTTGATGTTAACGCAAGTGAAATTTTGAGCTATCACTTATATGCTCAAAATATTGTAGGTAAGCCAATTACGATTGACGAAACTTATGCTTTAGCTGAGCAAATTTCGAAAATGGACATCGCTCCTTCTCGTATTGATTTAGGTCGTTTAGCTTCAGAATGGATTGCTGAAAAATCAAGCTTCGCTTCTATTGAAGATTTTATTAAATCAAAATTATCAGCTCATTTAGGTTTAGAGAAGAAAAAACTAACTCCTAAAGATGTTGTATTATATGGTTTCGGACGAATTGGACGTATTGCAGCGCGTGAATTAATTACACAAGCTGGAAAAGGTGAGCAATTACGTTTAAGAGCAATTGTAACTCGTAGCAATTCTGATAAAGATATTTCTAAACGAGCAGATTTGTTACGTTACGATTCAGTACATGGCCCTTTCAATGGTACTATTGTAGAAGATTATGCTAACAAAGCGTTAATCATCAACGGACAAACAGTTTTAATGATTGCAGCGAAAGATGCATCTGAAATAGATTATACTGCTTATGGTATTAATGATGCATTAGTAATTGATAACACAGGTGTTTTACGTGATCGTGAAGGTCTATCAAAGCATTTACAAGCAAAAGGTATCAGTAAAGTTTTATTAACTGCACCTGGTGGTAGTGTTCCTAACATTGTTTTCGGTGTTAATCATGAAAACCAAGATCCGAATGAAACAATATTCTCGGCAGCATCTTGTACAACGAATGCGATTGTTCCAGTTTTAAAAGTTGTTGAAGATAATTTCGGAATCGAAAAAGGTCATATCGAAACAGTTCACTCGTATACAAACGACCAGAATTTATTAGATAACTATCATGATAAATATCGTCGTGGTCGTTCTGCAGCTTTAAACATGGTTATTACAGAAACGGGAGCTGATAAAGCTGTTTCTAAAGTATTACCTCATCTAAGTGGCAAATTAACAGGTAACGCAGTGCGTGTACCTACACCAGATGTTTCATTAGCAATTTTAAACTTGAACTTCAAGAAAGAAGTTACACTTGAATCAATCAAAGAAGCTTTAAATTCAGCTTCATTATTTGGTGATTTAGTTGAACAAGTAGAATATTCAATATCAAATGAATTAGTATCAAGCGATTTAATTGGTAATAGCCATGCCTCTATTGTAGATGGCCCTGCTACAATTATCGCTAAAGACGGAAAAGGTGCTGTACTATATGTATGGTATGATAATGAGTATGGATATACTCGCCAAGTAATCCGTTTAGCAAAATCAATTGCTGGCGTAATTAGATTGAGATATTACTAGTCTTTGGTCCATAGTCGTTAGTCGTTAGTATATAACATTACTAGGACTAACGACTAATGACTAATGACTAACCACTAGTTACTAACTTATCCACATTGTACACTCTTACAATCTAGCATTCAGCTAGATACAATTCACAACTCTCCAATCTTATTCACAAATGCTGTGGATAACAATACTTGAATTACAGCCTAATTTTAAGGATATTTAAAACTTCTAATGCCTTGAAAAAATTAGGGTTTACACA
>CAZYBY010000279.1:0-1910 GCA_964645385.1 uncultured Sphingobacterium sp. | reverse complement strand
AGCCCATGTGCATGGTAATCTTTTCGCCTTCTTAAATATTTTGATAGGTTACTTACTATTACATTTTAAAAATCAACTTAAAAATACAACTGCAATTTCGTGGCTTGGTTTAATTGGACTATTAATGCCAATAGGGATTTTGTTAGAAGTTTATTTGGGTGCGCCTCCGGTTTTTGTGCTTATTGGTGCAATTAGTATGACGGTGTCAGTAATTTGGTTAGGAATATCTTTTTATAAAATGAAACTTGAAAATGAAAAATAATAAATTCTCAGAACGACAAATAGAAATCATTGAGGCTGCTACTAAAAGGATTGATGAGCATGGCATTCAGGATTTAACGATTAAAACACTTGCTGCTGATTTAAATTTATCAGAAGCAGCATTATATCGCCACTTTAAAAGCAAAAACGAAATCCTATTGGGTTTATTGACCTATTTTATTGAAGAAATGAAGGGAAGACTCGACTTTATACTTTCAAATAAAAATCGGACTCCATCTGAATTACTTAACGATCTTTTCGATTCTCAATTAAGAACTTTTGTACAAAGGCCATCAGTAGTAAGTGTCATATTCTCAGAAAGTATTTTTCAGTTTAATAAAGAATTATCATCTACGGTTTCATCCATGATGGAATTGATGCAAGATCAGATTGAAGGGATTGTGAAAAAAGGGCAGACAAATGGCTCTTTCAGTAAGATGGTAGGTGTTTCAACAACAACTACAATAATAATGGGCGGGATGCGAATTACAGTGCTTAAATGGAAACTATCAGGTCATAAATCTGATTTGATAAAAGATGGGAATAAAGTATTGAATGGTATATTAAAAATGATAGAAACTAATCATTAACAAAAAACCTATGAAACTAATTATTTTAAAAGCAGCGGCAGTTATCATTACTTTATTCGCCTTAATTACTCTATTTATGAGTACGTCTGTGATATTTGATTTATTCGGAATAAGAGAAAAGGAAGGTAATTACGTTTTATTTGTAGTGGTCTCTAATTTCATTTCCGGATTTATGTATCTGTTTGCTGCATATGGCCTATTTACTGAAAAGAAATGGACAACAAAATTATTTTTAATTACAACAACAGTTCTTGTTGTGAGCTTTGTTGGCTTGTTAATTCATGCTTATACTGGCGGAATTTATGAACGAAAAACGATTAAAGCTATGCTTTCACGGATAACTATTACATCCGCATTTACAGGTATATCGTGGTATTTTATAACTAAAAAATCAAATACAAATGAAAGTTAAATTCACACTATTGATAGCATTCTTAATAGGTATAACCTATGGTTGCAATAATGTAGCAAAAGAAGAAAAAACTAAAGCAATCGTAACTCAGGACTCAGTTCTATCCATAGAGAATGAACATAATCATTCTGAGTCTGACTCGATCGAACTGAACAACGATGCTAAATGGATTATCGTCCCTGAGATGATGAAGTATATTAGAGCAATGGAATCTGATATCAATCAATTTTCCGAAGCACAGCAGAAGGAATTAAAGGACTTTACACAACTTGGAGCTAGTTTGCAAAAAAACATTGATCTCTTAACTTCAAATTGTACAATGGAGGGAAAAGCCCATGATGAATTACATAAATGGTTGTTGCCTTATATTGATATGGTAGACAAATTGAATAAATCTAAAAATAACGATGAGGCATTGCAAACCTTTGAGGAAATAAAAGCTTCTTATAAATTATTTAACATATACTTTGAATAAAAAAGAAATCATGAACATAAAATCAATCCATACCGAAGAAAAGCCTGTCAGCGCAAAGAAATTATTTTCTACAACTGAAGGAAATGTAACTGCTTTACAAATCAAAGCAAACGGAACATTAAAAGAACATATAACAACTGTTCCTGCATTACTTATTTGTATTAATGGCAAT
>CAZYBY010000278.1:0-2471 GCA_964645385.1 uncultured Sphingobacterium sp. | reverse complement strand
ACAATCATTTCCTTACCTTCTCTTTTAATTTTCAGCTGAACAGATTGACCTTTGGTAAACATACTTAAGCCTTTCATATAATCTTGAATATTATCGATTTTCAAATCGTCCATCATAAGAATGACATCACCTTGTTTTAGTCCTGCTTTTTGAGCAGCTTTCCCTTCACTAACACCATCTAAACGTAAGCCTGGTCCTTCAAATGCGTAATCAGGAATTACTCCTAATGTAACTTTGAAAGAGGTTGAAGATGAAGATGCATTATTATTTTTAGTAGGAGTGAAGCCAATGTTTTCTTCCTTATCAATATCATTCATTAGTTCGATGATAAAATTTAGCACGTAAGCTTCTCCTTCATTATTAATTTTATGTGCATCGTCGCTAGGCTTATGATAATCGGAATGAGTACCTGTATAAAAGTGAAGAACTGGTATATTCTTTAAATAGAATGAAGCATGATCCGAAGGGCCCATACCCGCACTATCTGCTTTGTATTTAATAATATTGTTTGCTCTACGATTCAATGCTGGTCCCCAAGAAGGACTAGTACCAACACCAGAAATAATTATTTTTTTAGTCGAGTCGTTTAATCTACCAATCATATCCATGTTCAACATATAGCTAATATCACTTAACACGATGGTAGGATTACTTGTATAGTATTTTGAACCTAATAAACCTTCTTCTTCGCCAGAAAAACAAATGAACAAAATATTGTGATTTTCTTTAACACCATTGTTTACAAAGTATCGAGCTAATTCAAGTACACCTGCTGTTCCCGATGCGTTATCATCGGCACCATTATGAATTTTATTTTCAGGATTTGCATCTAAAGAATTTCCACCTAAGCCTAGGCCTAAATGATCATAATGTGCACCAACTACTACCGTATATTTTGCACCATTATTCAAATATGCAACAACGTTGTGAGCATACCCCTTCGGAACCATTTGATCGTCGGTTGCATGTGGGTTTTTACTCATTTTAAAAGGGAATTCTTGAATATAACCTTTATCGCCTTTGGGTTCTAAGCCAAGTTTAGTAAAGGTTTTGATGATATAATTAGCAGCCATTAATTCCTGTTTTGTACCAGGGAATCTGCCTTTCAACTTATCAGAACTTAGATATTGAATATCTTTTTTAACACGCTTGTAGTCCGACTGTGCAAATGCGATGTTCGATATTAATAATAAGATGGTTAAAATTCTTTTCATTTTTGAATAATTATTTTTTTTATTCCTAGGGTTTAAACCCTAGGCTACATGGTTTAAACCCAAGGCTACATGGTTAAAACCCTAGGCCACCCGATACCCGATACTCAATTAGTCTTCCCAATCTGCAATAAATAAATTTGTGTCTCTTGTTCCGTGGTTGTTTCTATTAGATGAAAATACTAATTTTTTTCCATCAGGAGAAAACATTGGAAAAGCATTGAATATACTTGCATTGGTAACTCTTTCTAATCCTGAACCATCAAGATTTATCAAGTATAACTGAAAATCATATCCTCTTTGTGAGTGATGATTTGAAGAGAAAATAATTTTATCTCCTTTAGGAGTGAAGAAAGGAGCCCAATTTGCTTTACCTAAATGTGTGATTTGTTTTAAATCTGAGCCATCGATATTACAAGTATAAATTTCCATATTTGTTGGAGCTACTAAACCTTGGCTTAATAATTCTTTATACTCTTTTACATCGTTTTCTTCTGTAGGACGAGAAGCTCTAAAAACTAATTTCTTACCATCTGGAGAGAAGAATGCACCACCATCATAACCTAAACCATTAGTAACTTGTTTTTGATTTGAACCATCAACATTCATTGTCCATAATTCTAAATCGCCCGAACGAGTAGAAGTGAATACTATCATTTTACCATCTGGTGAAACTGTTCCTTCTGCATCATATCCTGGAGTATTTGTTAATTGTTTCGTGATTTTTCCATTCATATCGGCAATATAAATATCGTATTCTGGAGATACTTGCCATAGATATTTATGATCTGCACGAGGTGCTGGTGGAGGTGGACAATCGTCCATTTCTCCATGAGTAGAAGCGTAAAGAATATGCTTGTTATCATTTAAGAAAAAAGAACAAGTTGTTCTACCTTTACCAGTTGAAATTAAAGGCGGTCTGTATGTGCTGTCTTTGCTTGCTTTTTTGATGTCTAAAGAAAAAATTTGATCGCAGTTTAATCCCCACGCTTTATTATTTGATTGAAAGCTTAAATGTTTTCCATCGAAGCTGAAATATGCTTCAGCATTATCGCCACCAAAAGTTAATTGTTGTAAGTTTTTAAGATGCTTTTCTTGCGCATTCGCTGAAATTGTAAACAAGCTTACAGCAAGAATGAGGGTGTATATTCTTTTCATTACTATTATTTTTTTACGAAAATATTGAAATTAGATTGAAGCTAATATGATGAATGTCATATCTATGTAATTAAACCAAAAGTTTTGGTAATAGTTCTCTTA
>CAZYBY010000277.1:0-7983 GCA_964645385.1 uncultured Sphingobacterium sp. | reverse complement strand
GATACGCTTCGTATGTACGAAATGTTTCTAGGCCCATTGGAGCAGAGCAAACCTTGGAATACCAATGGTATCGAAGGAGTATTTAAATTTTTACGTAAATTCTGGAAGTTATTCCATAACGATAATTTTGATTTTGTGGTGAGCGATGAAACTCCTACAAAAGAAGAATACAAATCGTTACATAAAATCATTAAAAAAGTACAAGACGATGTGGAGAAATTCTCTTTCAATACTTCTGTGAGTAGCTTTATGATTTGTGTAAATGAACTAACAGATTTGAAATGTAATAAACGTGAAATTCTAAAAGATTTAACAATAGTGTTATCTCCATATGCACCACATATTGCAGAAGAATGTTGGAAACTTTTAGGCGAAACGGAGTCTATTACTTATGCGAAATACCCTGAATTCAAAGAAGAGTATTTAGTAGAAAGTGAATTCTCATACCCAATATCTTTCAATGGTAAAACGCGTACAAATGTATCGATGCCAGTTGAAATTTCTGAAGCGGATGCAAAAGCAATCGTGCTTGCAAATGCCGATGTACAAAAGCAATTAGAGGGTAAGGAGTTGAAGAAATTTATTTTCGTTAAAGGCAGAATTGTCAATATCGTTTGTTGATTTAAATGTGCTGATATGCAAAGATAATACTTGGCATATCAGCACATTTTCACATTGCCTAATTATCTAATTATATTCTGTCTGTTAGAATCCAGTTTTATTAGGATAAACAATAAAATAGTAAAACTCCAAAGCGAGCTACCACCATAGCTTACGAATGGTAATGGAATACCAATTACCGGAACCAATCCGATAGTCATACCAATATTGATCGTAAGGTGTATGAATAATATACTGGCAACACCATATGCATAAATTCTACTAAACGCAGATCGTTGTCGTTCCGCTATAAATATAATTCGAAGTAGTAAAGCTGTGAAAAGCCCGATTAATACAACGCTTCCGGCGAATCCAAATTCTTCACCAACTGTACAAAATATAAAATCTGTACTTTGTTCCGGCACGAAGTCGTATTTCGTTTGAGTCCCATTTAGATAACCTTTGCCCGTCACACCACCTGAGCCAATCGCAATTTTACTTTGATTCACATTATATCCCGCACCTTTTAAATCAACTTCTTTCCCTACTAAATTATTTAGTCGATCTCGGTGATGTGTTTTAAGAATGTGATTGAATGTATAATCAAACCCAGCTACCATTGAAATGGAAAGGACTGTAGCAATAACAATTACTGTTAATGAATTTTTCTTTTTACGAAGATAAATGTACATCGCAATAGCGACGAGCGTAATACCTAAGTATATATAGAATGGAGGATAAAGCAATGCTAAAATGAATATCACACCTAATAAAACACCGAATACTAATACAAATCCAGTTAAACCTTCTCTATATAATACAAAAATAAATGCTACATAAGACACTGCAGAACCTACGTCACCTTGTAATAAAATAAGGGCCATTGGAAGGAATAGAATTCCTAAGCTGGTGGAGATTGTACGTATATCTTTGAGTTTTTTATTCGTGGTGCTAATGTATTTGGCGATAACTAATGCTGTTGCAAATTTTGCAAATTCTGCAGGTTGTAATCGGAAGGAGCCTATTTCAAACCAAGATCTTGAGCCATTTACATACTTCCCAAAAAAGAGAACCGCGACCAACAGCATGAGTGTAACCCCATATATTCCATAAGAAAATACGGAATAGAATTTCGACTCTATCATGATAATCATAAAGCCAATGAAAAATGCTGTTACAATCCAAATTAACTGCTTACCATAATTTCTTTCGATATCGAATATAGATTGATGGTTTTCATCGTATACTGCAGAGTAAATGCTGAGCCAACCGATAATAACCAATACCAAGTATAATACTAGGGTAGGAGTATCGATGTTTTTCCAAAACTTATTTTGACGTAACTCGCTCATTTTTTTATTGTTCATCGAAGCGTCCACACTTCGATAGTTAATCTACGTTGAAGCGAAGACGCTTCGACGAACACTTTTATTAATTTAATTTTTCTTTTTTTTCTCTTCAGCTTTCTTTTTGTCTTCTTCCGATACTACTGGCGCATGAATTAAATCTGCATTTTTCAAGCGATCAACATAGTACCTTGGGCGACTAATAGAATCTGTTAAATATTTTTCAACCAATAAACTTGCAATTGGAGCAGCCCATATAGAACCGAAGCCTGCATTTTCAACGACTACTGCGATTGCAATTTTTGGATTATCTTTTGGTGCAAATGCAAAAAATACGGAATGGTCCTTACCATGTGGATTTTGAGCAGTACCCGTTTTACCACACATTGCTATTCCATTTATTTTTGCATAGGTTGCTGTTCCTCGTTCAACCACATCATGCATCCCTTCGATTACCACTCCAAAGTAAGACGTATCAATTCCTAAATAGTTCTTCGTTGTATATTCTTTTTTCTGAGTATTGTTGTTCCCTATCGCCTTAATCAAATGAGGGTTGTAATACCACCCTCTATTCGCTATCGCAGCAGTAACATTGGCCATCTGTAGTGGTGTAACACCTAACTCTCCTTGTCCAATTGATAGTGAAATAATGGTCGATGATTTCCATCTTCCTGAGCCATAATATTTATCGTAGAATTTAACAGTTGGTAATAAACCATTCAATTCATTTGGTAAGTCAATACCTGTTTTCTTTCCAATACCAAAGTTGTTTACGTATTCTCTCCACTTTAAGAAATTCTTTTCAGCAGATCCATAATTTCCTTGGTCGATTAATTTTTTGAAAGTCCAACAGTAATATGAATTACAAGATTGCGCAATCGACTCTCTTAAATCGAGAGGAGAGTGCACGTGCATACATTTCAAAGTTCGATTTCCATAATTATATCCACCGCCACAAGGAAATCTCGTTTCAGGGTATATCAGATTTTCTTGTTGAGCTATTAATGCTTCTACCGCTTTAAAAATTGAACCAGGAGGATACTGTGCCATCAAAGGTCTTACAAATAAAGGCTTCTGGGCATCTTTTAATAATTTGATGTAGTTATTTCCTCGTTCTCTACCTACTAACAAATTTGGGTCGTAACCCGGACTACTTATGAAACATAATATTTCACCTGTACTTGGTTCAATTGCAACCACACTACCTTTTTTGTTTTTCATCAACTCTTCTCCGAGTTTTTGAATTCTATAATCAATAGATGAGATTAATTTTTCACCAGCAATAGCAACAGTATCATAAGCTCCATTTTCGTAGGAACCTTGTTCACGATTAAGTACATCAACCATGATAACTTTCGTACCACGTTGACCTCTTAAAATATTTTCATAAGATTTTTCAATTCCGCTAATTCCAATATAATCTCCAAGTTGGTAGTAGTTATTTGTTTTCGCGATAATTCGATCATCAACTTCACCAATATAACCAAGCATATGGGCAGCTGTAGAATCAGGGTATTTGCGTACAGTACGATTTTGAACATAAAATCCAGGGAACTCGTATAGCTGTTCTTGAAACGAAGCGTATACTCTAGCCGATAATTGTTTTTCGAAAATTGAAGATTTGAAAGGTGAGTATTTTCTAGCTTTTTTTATCTTCTCAATAAACTCTTCTTTAGTAATACCGATCAGCTTGCAAAAGTTTAGCGTATCTATTTCTTTCGTTTGTTTTGGAATAACCATCAAATCATATACTGGTTCATTTTGAACGAGAATACGACCATTTCTATCGTAGATAATACCACGAGCAGGATAGATATTTATTTTTCGAAGTACGTTATTATTTGCAGATAAGAAATAACTATCGTCGATAACTTGAATATAAAACAAACGAGATAGCAGAACAATGGCAATGAAAACTACCAATCCTTGTATTACGAATTTTCTTTCGAAAAAGATGTTCATATTCTTTTCTTCGAACTACCTGTTAAATATTGAGATATGAAAATTAATATTAAGGTGAATATTGAACTTAATATTGATCTTGTAAAGGTAATTAGAAACTCATTCAATCTAAATACTTCCAGTTGAAATAAAAGTAAATGATGAACTAAAACTAGAATTACTGAATAAGTAAGGAACCATTGGATTCCCATGTTTCTTAAGTTCGGTACAGGTTGATGTTCGTAACCACCACGAGGGGTAATGATTAATAAAATTAGCGGACGAACAAAAGCCATTAGGGTACACGCAGCAGCATGCATACCACCTGTATTCGAGAAAATATCTATTGATAATCCCATTGCGAATGATAAGCTTAGCAATAGGTATAGAGGAGTTTCTAAAGGAAGTAATAGAATAAACATCACATATAAATACGGGTTAACCATATTGTATAAGCCAATATTATTCAATACTAAAACTTGAAGTAGGATTAAAAAAAAGAATCGAAATATATTACTTAAATATACACCCATTATTTATCAACCTCCTTACTCTCTAAATTTGATAATTCAGTCGCAAAATTATCTTCAACAATATATACATATCTTAAAGTTGAAAAACTTGTCGATAATGCAACTTCAATGTTATAGAAATTATCTCCGCTTTTTAAATCGCATTTAACTACTCTTCCAACAAAAATGTTCTCAGGAAATTTCTGAGAATAACCTGTAGTTGTAACAGAATCGCCAAGCTTCACTTTAACGTGAGTAGGAATATCTTTTAATTGAGCAAAGCGAGGATTTAAGCCTTCCCACACTAAAGAGCCATAATCTTTCGTAGAATTTAATCTTGCAGAAATTCTAGAGTCTTTATGTAGAAAAGAAATTACAGTGCAGAAGTGCTCATTTACATCTTTAACCGTACCTACTATACCATTACCACAGATCACACCCATTTTAGGCTTTACGCCTTGTAAGGAACCTCGATCTAGAGTTAAGTAATTGTTTCTATTATTTACAGAGTTGTTCACAACTTTAGCTTCAATATAAGTATATCGGCGCTGTGAAGAGGAATCTCCAACAACTACTCTTTTTATAGAATTTGAATATGGAGAAGAGAATAATAAATTTAGTAATCGCGCATTTTCTTTTGACAAACTATCATTTACTGTTTGTAAATTAATGAATGTTTTTGCATCTGCAACCTTAGTGTAAACATCGGCACTTACTGCATTAGCAGAGTTAAAATACGATGCACTGTGGTAACTGTTGTTGTTTACCATCAATACAATAGCAATAGCTTCAAGCGCTAAGAATAAAAAGAAAGCATAGTACCTAAGAAAGAATAGCCAAAGATTACGCATTTATGATTTTGCTTTCAATAATTAGGTCATTAAGAATTTGAAATTACCAATGTTTTTCAAAGCGATTCCAGTACCTCTAACTACGGCACGTAATGGATCTTCAGCGATATGTACAGGTAATTTTGTTTTTCCAGAAATACGTTTATCTAAACCTCTAAGTAATGCACCACCACCAGTTAAATAAATACCTGTTTGGTAAATATCAGCAGATAATTCAGGAGGAGTGATCTCTAAAGCTTTCAATATCGCTTCTTCGATTTTAGAAATTGATTTATCTAAGCAATGAGCAATTTCTGTATAAGATACTTTAATCTGCTTTGGAACACCTGTCATTAAATCTCTACCTTGAACAGCGAAATCGGCAGGTGGTTCATCTAATTCAGTAAGTGCTGCACCAACTTCAATTTTAATTTTCTCAGCTGTACGATCACCAATTAAAATATTATGTTCTCTACGCATGTATTGAACGATATCACTATCAAAGTTATCACCCGCAACACGAATAGATTGGTCACAAACGATACCAGATAAAGCAATGACAGCAATTTCAGTAGTACCACCACCAATATCGATAATCATATTGCCCATTGGTTCTTCAACATCAATGCCGATACCAATTGCAGCAGCCATCGGCTCATGTATCATATATACTTCTTTTGCACCTGCAATTTCAGCAGAGTCACGTACCGCACGTTTTTCAACTTCTGTAATACCTGAAGGAATGCAAATTACCATACGCAATGAAGGGAGGAACCAACCACGTCCTGGATTAATCATTTTAATCATTCCTCTAATCATGTGTTCCGCAGCATCGAAGTCTGCAATTACACCATCTTTTAATGGTCTGATTGTTTTGATACCATCGTGAGCTTTACCATCCATTTGCATGGCTTGTTTACCTACGGCAATAACCTTGCTAGTTTTACGATCGATAGCTACGATAGAAGGCTCATCTACCACAACCTTATCGTTATGTATTATTAATGTATTTGCTGTTCCTAAGTCAATCGCAATTTCTTGCGTGAAAAAATTGAATAATCCCATTGCTTCTTATATTTCAATATATTATGATAAAATTATCGTCAATTTATGAATAAAAATCCATAAATGTCAATACTAGTGCTTAAAGTGTCTGATTCCAGTCATAACCATAGCTAGGTTATGATCATTACAATATTGAATCGAATCTTGATCTTTAATTGAACCACCAGGTTGGATTACTGCCGTAATGCCTGCATTTCCTGCAATCTCTACACAATCAGGGAATGGGAAAAAGGCATCTGAAGCCATAACAGCTCCATTTAAGTCGAATCCAAACGATTGTGCTTTAATAATGGCTTGTCTTAATGCATCAACTCTAGAAGTTTGACCAACTCCACTTGCTAATAATTGATTGCCTTTAGCAAGGATGATAGTATTTGATTTAGTATGTTTTACTAGTTTATTCGCGAATGCCAAGTCTTGGTATTCTTGTTCAGTTGGAACTTTTGTAGTAACTGGTCTCATTTCAGAAATGCCTTCCATAGAAAGGTCTTTATCTTGCTCAATTACACCATTCAATAAAGTTTTGAAAAGTTTTGTAGGCAATTCAACTTTCTTTTGAACTAACAAAATTCTGTTTTTCTTTTCTGATAATAAAGTAACCGCTTCAGCATCGAAACCGGGAGCAATTAAAACTTCGCAGAATAATGAATGGATTTCCTTAGCTGTTTCAATATCAATTACACGGTTGGTAATAATTACACCTCCAAATGCTGAGACAGGGTCTCCTGCTAAAGCATCAATCCACGCTTGCTTTAAACTGCTTCTAGAAGCAAGTCCACAAGCATTTGTATGTTTCAAAATTGCAAATGTTGGCTCAGTGAATTCTTTAATTAATTCAACCGCAGCGTCAACATCTACTAAATTGTTATACGAAAGCTCTTTGCCATTAAGCTTTTCGAACATATCTTCTAAATTACCATAGAAAACACCCTTTTGATGAGGGTTTTCTCCATATCTAAGTACTTGAGATGATTGTATGCTTTGTTTGAAAACTTCTAATGGATTTTCTTGATTGAAGTAATTGAAAATGGCAGTATCGTAATGTGAACTTGTATTGAAAGCTCGTTTTGCAAGTTCTTTACGGTGTTCTAATGTAGAATGTCCATCATTGCTTTCTAATACTTCTTGCAAGTAAGGATAGTCGTTTTTAGAAGAAACGATTAGTACATCGTTGAAATTCTTAGCAGCAGCACGGATCAATGAAATTCCACCGATATCTATCTTTTCGATGATATCTTGCTCAGATGCACCAGAAGCTAAAGTTTCTTCAAAAGGATATAAATCGACAATTACTAAGTCGATTTCTGGAATTTCGTATTGTTCTAATTGAGCTTTATCAGTATCTAAAGATCTTCTAGAAAGTATTCCACCAAAAACTTTTGGGTGTAAAGTTTTCACTCTTCCACCTAAAATTGAAGGGTAAGAAGTTAAGTCTTCTACCGGAATTACTGGAACTCCTAAGTTCTTGATGAAGGTTTCTGTACCTCCAGTAGAATAAATATTCACTCCATGTTTGTGAAGTAAATGAATAATAGGTTCTAGATTGTCTTTGTAATAAACTGATATTAAGGCGTTTTTAACCTTTACTGTTGCGCTCATTTAGAAATATTTTGGATGCGCAAGTTTATGAAAAATTAATGGTTTTCGGGGTATACTTTTTTATCTAGTTTTTTTAATAAATCCTCGATG